>SHYH01000025.1 GCA_009692865.1 Dehalococcoidia bacterium | reverse complement strand
GGGGTAGCGGGCTTCGAAGGGGGGTGGAAGCGAGGATTGGTCAGGCGTGGGGAACCTTCACCCGAGGATCCCCGCGGCGAAGGGGCTCAAACGGTTCTTGGTCAAATCTTGAGAACTGGTCGGCCCTTAGCCAATGTGGCGGCCTCTTGACGGGCAACCAATTATCTAGCGTACCGTACTTATCGCATTTGTCCTTGTCCTGCCCCAGAGCCGCCTAGCCAGTGGGTGGTGTCAGCCATACACGTGGTACAGGTGCTTTCATTCCGGTGGGCCTGTGTGGCTTCCCCTGTTCGTCATCCGTTTCTGTTTTCTCTTGGATGGCGCTCATGGAAAGCGGGCGTGCCATACCTGCTAGGCGGCGTTGAGGCTTCTCGGACAGGGTGTTGTTCCGCAACACAAAGGGGAGGCTATGCTGCAGCTAGGGAACCTGTCCTTGACGCTCTTGAGCGACGGACTTATCAAGTTCGATGGTGGCGTTCTCTTCGGTGACATGCCGAAGAGCTCCTGGGAGCAGCTGGTCCACGTGGACCGGCGCAACCGATTGCCGGTGAACATGAACTGCCTTCTCATCCGCAGCGCCAAGCACAAGATCCTGGTGGATACTGGAGCGGGCGCCAAAGACGTGGAGCGGCAGCGGGAGGAATTCGGGGTGGGCCCAAGCCGGCTCCTTCGGGAACTGCGCGCTGTGGGAGTAAGCCCGCGAGAAATCGACCTGGTGATCCTCACCCATCTCCACTTCGACCACTGCGGCGGCGCAACTCGGCTCGATCGGTGGGGCCAGGTGGTCCCCACCTTCCCTAGGGCCACCTACCTGGTCCAGCGCGGTTCTTGGGAGGAGGCCACCACGCCCAGCGAGAGGGGGAAGGTCTCCTATGACTCCCAAGACTTCACTGGCCTTGAGCGGACCGGCCAGGTGGCGTGGCTGAATGGGGACTCCGAGGTCGCGCCCGGGGTTCGGGTCAAGGTGACAGGCGCCCACGCTCAGGGCCATCAGATAGTCCTGGTGGACGAGGGGAGCGAGCGAGTGGCCTTCCTGGGCGACCTGGTCCCCACCCACCACCACTTGAGCCTGAACTGCATCGCCGCTAACGACCGCTTCCCAGAGGAGACCCTGGAGCAGAAGCGTTCGTACCTCCAGAAGGCGGAGAGAGAGGGGTGGCTGGTCATCTTCAGCCACAGCAGCCAGGGAGTCCAGGCGGGGTACGTGGAGCGGCGTAACGGCAGCCATCTCCAGGTGCGGCAGGTAGGGATCTAGCAAAAGAGCCCTGTTGGGGTTATTCTGAGGCTGGGAACCGGCCGCGGAGGAAAGCCCTGGCCCTACCAAAAAGGAGAACGTAATGATTGGACGTCTGTCCATTGCCAAGGCCATCCCCGGAAGAAGGGCCGAGGTCGTTCGGGGGTATCAGGCCCTGGACACGGCCTTGCGGGGGTACGACGGGTACATAGCCAGTTGCATATTTACCGACCCCGATGACCCCAACGAGGTGGGGCGCCTCTCCTTCTGGCGCAGCACTACCGAGGCGGACCACGCCGCCCGGGATAACCACATCGTGGCTCTGCGCTCCCAAATCCACGTAGCCCTGCAACCGGGCCATGTGGAGCGGATCGTGGAGATCGCTTCCTCGGTGAACCTGCCCTCGGCCTAAGAGCCCAGCGGGCGTCCCCGGTGGCTGGTGTGCCCAGGCGGGTGCGGACGACCGTGCCGCCCCAGGCGCCTGGGCACAGCCCTTCCCTTCGTGCCAACCTCTTGGGACTCAGGGTGACAAGGTGTCAGTGGGTTTTTGTGCAAGGCCTCCGCAAGGCCAAGGGCCTTCGGGCAAGGTGCCCCAACTCTATGAAGATGTACGACGTCACCGTCCCGCTGCAGGCAGCGATGCCTGTGTACACCGGAGACCCACCCTTTCGTATCCGCCCCGTGGGCCAGCTTAGCAAAGGCGACCCCTTTAACACCCTTCTGCTCTCGCTCGGCTCCCATACGGGCACCCATGTAGACGCTCCCTACCACTTCGAGGAGAACGGGCTAAGAATTGACCAGATTCCTCTTGAGGTGTTCTACGGCGCCGCCGTGGTGCGGGATGTGGGCGAGGCTGACGAGGTTGACGAAGGAACCTTGGAGGCCCTGGACATTCCACAGGGCGCCCAGCGCCTGCTCCTCAAGACACGCAACTCCCGGCTGTGGGCAGACCCCTCCTTCCACCAGGAGTTCGTGGCCGTGACCCCCAGGGGGGCCCGGTGGCTGGTGGAGCGAGGGCTGCGTTTGGTGGGAGTGGACTACCTCTCTATTGAGGCCTTTGGCGCCAGGGAGTTCCCTACTCACCACACGCTGCTCCGAGCGGGGGTCGTCATTGTGGAGGGCCTGGACCTGAGCCAGGTGCTGCCGGGGACCTACACCCTCCTCTGCCTGCCCCTGCGCCTGGCTGGAGGGGATGGTGCGCCGGCCCGCGCCGTGCTAATAGCGTCGGGGTAATGCATTGCATTACGGAGTTTAGATCAAGGAGAAGGCAGTGACAGAGAACACCCCACAGGACTGGATCGCTCAGACCGAAGAGTTCCTTAAGTTGACAAAGGAGGCACGGGAGTTCGTGGAGCGGGCCGCCCAGACCTTCCCCCGGGCCATGGCTGAACATGACATGGCCGTGGCTCGGTTGTGGGGCTATGCCTACGATTTCGACCAGCAGATCTTCGGCCTGTTGGAGGAGATGAACCAGCGCCTTCTCAATGGCCAGGGCGCCCTCGATCTGACCCGGGGCGCCTCCGTCCGGCCCCTGATGCCGGGCGTGGTGGAGGAGGAGCTTCTCTTTTACGAGTGCACCTGGTCCATGACCTGGGACGGGACCAACCATCAGATCACCGTGAAGCTTGCGATGGAGCCCCAGCTGGAGAGCTTCCACCTCCAGGTTGGAGGGTTCAACACGTTCCGGCCTCGCGATATCCGTTTCCCCATGGATGAGGAGCAGCTCAAAGAGGCCCTCATGAAGGCCTACGTGCGGGAGCTGCTGCCGCCCTAGCAGGGCGATGGAACATCCTTTCAACCATCCCCCAGGCGCCATCAAGGTCTCCCTCACTCCGTCTGGGTGGTGTGGTGCCCCCGAAAAAGGACCCAAATTGTCATTGCGAGGAGTCCCGATAACATCGGGACGACTTAGCAATCTGGTGGGGGGAGTGGAGCGCCACCCCACTAGGCTGCAATACCCCAGACGTGAACGGCTTTACAACGCGCCCCTATGCTATCCCCCTCCCAACCCCCTAGGGTATAATGCACCCGTTCGCACCCGTCCCCTTTCATCGAAACCCCTGCTCGGGCGAGGAGGTGGGGAATGAGTCAGCGCATAGTAGTCACCGGCATTGGAATGGTCACACCCCTGGGGCTGAACACTTCGTTCACCTGGGACGCGGTGGTGCGTGGCGTCTCAGGGGTTGGCCCTATCCATGCCTTTGACGCCGGCAACCAGGAGGTGAAGATCGCCGCCGAGGTGAAGGGGTTTGACCCCGAGGCCCACCTGGGGCGGAAGGAGTCCCGGCGTATGGACCGGTTCGCCCAGTTCGCCGTCGTGGCGGCCCAAGAGGCGGCCCGCCATGCTAGCTTGCACCTCGCGGGAGATATGGCCGAGAGGACGGCGGTCCTTATCGGCAGCGGCATGGGGGGCATCCTGACCCTGGCCGAGCAGATAGAGACCATGCGAGAAAAGGGGCCCAGCCGGGTAAGCCCCTTCCTGATGCCCATGACCCTCATAGACATGGCCTGCGGCCAGGTCTCCATCGCCCTGGGGGCAAAGGGGCCTGTCAAGTGCCCCGTCACCGCCTGCGCGACCGGCGCCGATGCCATCGGCGAGGGCTTTGATATGATTCAGCGAGGGGACGTGGAGATCGCCATCGCTGGAGGCGCCGAGGCCTCTATCGCTCCCATCATCATCGCCGGGTTCGCCGCCTGTAACGCCCTCTCCCGCCGCAATGACGAACCCCAGAAGGCCAGTCGGCCCTTCGACGCCGGGCGGGACGGCTTCGTCATGGCCGAGGGGGCCGCCGTGGTGATCCTGGAGAGCCTGGAGTCGGCCCAGAGGCGGGGCGCGCAGCCCATCGTGGAGATCGTGGGGTACGCCGCCACGGCCGACGCCTACCACCTCACCCAGCCCGCGCCCCAGGGAGAGGGGACGGCCCGGGCCATGCGACTGGCCCTCAAGCGGGCGCACCTCAAGCCCGAGGAGATCGACTACATCAACGCCCACGGCACCTCCACCCCCGCCAACGACAAGTTTGAAACTATGGCTATCAAAGGGGTGTTTGGGGAGGAGGCCTACAAGATCCCCATCAGCTCCACCAAGTCCATGACGGGCCACCTCCTGGGCGCTTCAGGGGCCCTAGAGGCCGCCTTTTGCGTGTTAGCCATCCAAACCGGGGTCATCCCTCCCACCATCAACCTGGAGGAGCCAGACCCCGACTGCGACCTGGACTACACCCCCTACCTGGCCCGGCGTGGCCAGGTGCGGACCGCCATGACGAACTCCATGGGCTTTGGTGGCCACAACTCCTCCCTCATCTTCCAGAGGTTCGTCCAGTAACAACGCCTTCGGCGGAGGGAAGCGGATGATCCAAACCTCCTGCCAGTATTGGGATTGCCGTTGGCCAATCTCCCCAAATCACTTCTTATGCCTAGAACACTACGATGACTTTCAGGACGGGTTCATAAACCAATGCCCTAAGTGCGGCAGGTACAAGGACTCTGACTATGATCTGTGCCTGGACTGCTACCGCGGCCGGCCGGTTTCGCGGCGCATCCCTGCTTCATCTACCACCTCCACTCCTAAGAGGGCTCCCACCCCAAGGCGTTACACCCCAGAGCACTCTCCCGCGTGGGAAGCAGGAGACGCAGCGGCGGCTAGTTTCTTCGTCTACATCCTTAAGCTGGCTAAGGGCGAGTTCTACGTAGGCCAAACGAGAGATCTGCTGGCGCGCATATCTGAGCACAAAGATGGGAGAGAAGGCGCAACCGCTGGGAAGGCCCCCCGCCTCCAGTAGTTTACCGAGGTGCCTGCCCGAGAGGCGGCTACTTACTTGGAGGCAGAGCTAAAAAAACTCCGTGATGCCAATCCTCGTGAACTCCGCAAGCTACTCATTGCGTTCAAGGACAATGTGCGCGAACTGGACACTGATTAGCACGCTGATAGCTGCAAGCCAATGAGCCAACGCCAGTGGCGCATCCTCCCCGCTCCGCCTGCCGGGTTCTCCCGCACGTTGGGTGTCCCTCCCCTCTGGGCGAACCTCCTCTACAACCGGGGCCTTCGGACACCCCAACAGCTAGAGCCCTTTCTCAAGGCGGGGCCGGAGCTTCTGCTGGACCCTTTCGGGCTTCCTGGGATGCAGGTGGCGGTGGAGCGTCTGCAGCGGGCCATCCATCACGGCGAGACCGTGGGCATCTTTGGGGACTTTGACACCGACGGCGTGACGGCCACGGCCCTCTTGCACCAGGTATTGACGGGGTACGGCCTCCCACTGGCGCCCTACATTCCCCATCGAGTGGAGGAGGGCCACGGCCTCAACTCCGGGGCCATCACCGCCCTCAAGGGCCAGGGCGTCTCTCTTCTGATCACCGTGGACTGCGGCGTCAGCTCCTTCGCCGAGGTGGCCCAGGCGCGAAGCCTCGGCATGGACACCATCATCACGGACCACCACATACCTCCCGCTCGCCTGCCCCCTGCCCTTGCCATCGTCAACCCCCGCGTGCCCGGAGCCAACTACCCCTTTCTCGACCTGACCGGGGTCGGCCTGGCCTTCAAACTCGCCCAGGCGTTATCCCAGGCCACCGGCCGGGCCTGGAACCCTAGCCTGCTGGAGTTAGCGGCCCTGGGCACGGTGGCGGACCTGGCGCCCCTCCAAGGGGAGAACCGCTACCTGGTCAAGGAGGGCATTGCCCAGCTTCAACACACCCAGCGCCCAGGCCTTCGTGCCCTCTACCGACAGGCCCGCCTGGACCCGCAGCGCATTGACGCCGAGGCCATTGGCTTCATGCTCTCACCACGACTGAACGCGGCGGGCAGGCTCGATCACGCCGGGACCAGCCTGCGTCTGCTGGTCACCGATTCGGAAGAGGAGGCCCAGGGGCTGGCTAGAGAGCTGGAGGAGATGAACAGGCAACGCCAGCGGCTGACGAGCCAGTATGTGAAGCAGGCTCAGAAGCTGGTAAACGGGCAAGAGTCCCAACCCCTCCTGCTGGTGGAAAGCGAGGAGTTCTCCCCCGGCATCGTGGGGCTGGTGGCCAGCAGGCTGGTGGAGGAATACGCCCGGCCCGCCGTGGTGGTGGCCTTATCGGGGGAGGTGGCCCGGGGGAGCGCTCGAAGCGTGGAAGGGTTCAACATCGTGGCTGCCCTGGAGCGGTGCGAGACCTTGCTGGAGCGGTACGGGGGGCACTCCCAGGCGGCAGGCTTCGTCGCGCGACGAGACCGCCTGCCTGCCCTCCGGCGTCAGCTCCTTGAGGCGGCCCAGCAGGCGCTCGCCGGTGCGGTCCTGGCGCCCACCCTGGAGATCGACGCCCAGATCTCCCCGCGAGCCTTGCTCGGTGAGACCCAGGGCTTCCTACGCTCCCTAGAGCCCTACGGTATGGGCAACCTGGCCCCCAGGTTCCTGACCCGTCACCTGGAGGTCTTGGAGGCGCGACGTGTAGGGAAAGAGGAGCAGCATCTGCAGTTGAAGGTGCGTGAGGGCGGCATGGTGATTGGCGCAGCTGCGGCGGAGCACCAGAAGAAGCTGGTGTGGGACGCCGTGGCCTTCCAGCAGGCCGGCCGCTGGCAACCTGGCGCCCAGCGGGTGGACCTAGTCTACACCGTGGGAGAGGACACCCGATGGTCTGCCCACGGCCTGCGGCTCACGGTGCTGGACTTCCGCTGCCGCTAGCAGGGCGTGCCCTGCACCCACGTTTCAGTAAGGTCTTTCTTCGCTGGGCCGATGCCAGCGATAGCCAGCGTGGGCGTGAGCGAGCCCGGGGTGGACACCCCTTTCCCCACAGCCTGCCAGTGTCCCTTCAGGCTATGGGGGCATCATTGAGGGGTGAAGGGGGCACAGCCCCCGCTAGGGGTCTGGGGGTATCCCCCAGCTACAGATATCCCCCTTCCTTCCAGGAAGGGGGATGAGGCGGATTCAGCAACCGAGTACCTAGGACCTTCCCCGCCGGCCCCGGCGCCCCTCTGGGCCAGGACCCGGCTGCCGTGATGCCTCATCAGCGACGGAGGGACGGCCCCATTGGGCACGATAGGCCAGCAGGGGAACGGTGATCGCCAGGATGACCAGCGAGAGGAGCTGGGCCTCCTGCAGGCCACCGAACCAGACCTTGTCGTCCCGCAAGAAGGTGATGAAAAAGCGCCCCAGGGCGTAGAGCATGAGAAATCCGACGAAGAGCATGCCATCGGGCCGTAGCCGGGAACGCACCCCCCAGTAGAGGGCCCCCGCCACAACCAGGTCCCAGATCATCTCGTAGACCACTACGGGATGCATCGCGGGCGAGGGGATGCTGTTGTAGCAGTAGCCGGCAGGACTGTTGGGGTGGGTGTACACAAAGCCCCAGGACACACTGGTGGCCAGGGCACAGTGCTCGCCGTTGATGATGTCTCCAATGCGCCCAATGGCCATGCCTATGAGGACGGCGGGGGCCACCACGTCGGCCAGCTTCCACGTGGGGTAGCGAGCGATTCGCGTGAAGATGACACCCGCCGCCAGGCCGCCCAGGATCGCCCCCATGATGGCGATGCCCCCTTCGTAAATGGCAAAGACCTGCAGCAGGTTGTCCTTGTAAAGCTCCCACTGGTCAACGACGTGAAGCAGGCGAGCCCCCAAAATACCGCCCAGCACCACCCAGATGGCCGCGTCGTACACCACGATGGAGGAAAGACCTGCCTTGGGGGCCCAGCGGGCCGCCAGGAAGACGGCCACCAGCACTCCAACAAGGGTGAAGAGGCCGTGCCAGGTCAGGAGCACGGGCCCGATCTGAAACACGTTGGGAGCAAAGGGAATCTCTATCACTGGGGAAACACCTCAAGAGGGGCTAGCGCTCACTCCATTGTAGGGGTCTGTGTCGAAATCTGTCAACGAACGCCGACGGTTGGGTCTAATTGACCTGGGGCCGTTCCAGGCCATATAGGCATAGTCGGCACTGCCTATATTGCCGATGCCAAGGTCTACCTAGCTTCTTGATATGGGGCCAAATATCTTCTTTGAAAACGCCGTAGGCAAGCGCGGAATAGAATAACACGCACAAAATAGCGCCTAGCACCACCAAGAAAGCGTCTATCAGGACTACCAAGGCTAGGCTTAAGGATCATATTACTTCTTCCACCGCGCTTGTGCCGCCTTCCGTGCACTCTCTCGCCGCTGCTCTGGCGTCATTTTGTTGGCCCGCGCTGGTCCGCCCTTCTTACCGCCCAGGCGTCCTAGGGCAACGGCGGCGGCGTGGCGTTGTTCTGGTGTGGGGTCAGGGGTTGTTACAATTGCTGGTGCGTCTGCTGACGTGTCGCCCGTCACCAAGGCCATGGTGAACGCGGCTCTTTGGTTCATGTCGCGGGGACGCTTGGGTTGGGTGCGTGAGCGGTCAGCCATACAGCTAGCCTAGCAGTGCACCACCCGCCTTGTCAACTTCAAACTGAACCACTACCCCTCTTTCCTTTGAGAAGGGTAACGTCCCGTTCGAGCCACCAATTCAGCTATGGAGCATGTTGAGTCCCGACACATCGGGATTGAATGTTGCAGGTTCTTTCGGAGAGGTCTGGGGAACCCTTCCTTGCGAGGAAGGGTTCCCCAGAAGCCCTTCCCCAAGAACTCTCACGCTTTGCTCGTCCCAGGTGGCTGTTTTTAGGACGTTACTTTTTGAGAACTGTCCAGCCCCTCCTTGCCGCTGTCAGGGTGGGGCGCCGCCTATGATACAATGGCCGCAGGGGGAACCCTGCCCCTGGCCCCAACCCAAGCGATTGCCGTCAAGCACCTGTTGTGTGTGGGTCCAGGGCACGCCCGGGTGTCCGTAAAGCGAGAAAGACCGCGATGCCAAGGTGGTGCTCCCTGTGAAGGCCCTGGTGGACTCCTTCCTGGACTTCCTCAGAGTGGAACGAGGGGCCTCGGTCCACACCATTGCCGCCTACCGTAACGACCTGTATCAGTTGGTGAGCCACTTGGCCGGTTCCGGCTCGTCCTCCACCTGGCAGGCGATGACCACCCAGGAGCTAGGGGCGTACGTGAGGGCCTTGCAGGGCCGCTCCTATTCGCCCAGGACACTAGCCCGCAAGGTGGCTGCCTTCAAGTCCTTCTTCGGCTTTCTGAAAGAGGAGGGCCAGGTAGCGCGGGACCCCAGCGAGGGCATCGTTTCGCCGCGAGTGGGGAGGAGCCTCCCCAAGGCCATCTCCCTGGATGACGTCCTGCTCCTTTTGGCCCACGCCGGCCGAGCCCCTGGGCCTCTGGGGAGGCGGGACTGGGCCATGCTGCAGGCCCTCTACGCCACGGGCATGCGGGTCAGCGAACTGGTAGGGCTCAACGTGGAGGACGTGGACCTGAAGGAGCGGTTGGTGCGCTGTCGTGGCAAGGGAGGCAAGGAGCGACTCATCCCCCTGCACCTGCAGGCCGTTGATGCATTGGCGGAGTACGTCCGAGACTATCGCCCACGGCTCCATCCAGGCGCCAGACAGTGGGCCCTTTTCTTGAACCGCCGGGGGCAGCGGTTGACGCGGCAAGGGTTCTGGCTCATTCTCAAACAGTATGCACTGCAAGCAGGGATCCAGGCCTCCATCACCCCTCACACCCTGCGGCACACCTTCGCCACCCACCTGTTGAGGGGCGGCGCGCCCCTACGCTACGTCCAGGAGATGCTGGGGCACGCCAGCATCGCCACGACCCAGGTGTATACTCACCTGGCCAACGACTACATCCGGGAGGAGTACGAAGGGGCTCATCCCAGAGCCTAGGGCAGGAGGTTGCAAAGGCGATAGCCAGCACCGGCCCAGCGGCGAAAGACCTTAGAGAGTGGGAGCGTAGCGTAAATCCTCCACACCAAAAGTCGCCGCAGGTCCCAATGCGCGCACCGTAGCGTGGGTGCAGGGCACGCCCTGCCGCTGGAGAAAGGGGGAGAGGATGCCCGTCATCACCATCAACGGACAGCCGGGCAGTGGCGGCCGCGAGGTAGGGCAGCAGGCAGCGCGGCTGCTCGGAATAGACTTCGTGGATCAGCAAATCCTTGTGGAAGCTGCCCAGCGCCTGGGGACTCCCCTGGAGACCCTGCCCGAAAGGGAGTTCTACGCCCTGACCTTCAGCGATCGGCTGGGCCGCCTCATTCAGCGAGCCCTCCGGAGCTCCTCCTTGGCGTCGGGCGCCGACTTCTCCGCCGACGTGGAGGTGTTTCTGGCCCGCCCCTACTCTGAGGCGGCCCGCTCTCTCGCCGGCCCTGAGCAAGAGGTATCCGACGCCAAGTTCGTGGACGTGACCCGCAGCGTCATGCGAGAGGTCGCCCAGCATGGGAACGTAGTCATTCTGGGGAGAGGCGCCAACGTTCTCCTGAGAGACATCCCTGGATGCATCCACGTAGGGTTTGTGGCGCCCCTGGAGACTCGCGTGCGTACTATGATGGAGAGGAAGGGTCTTGGGTGGGAGGAGACGAAGCGACGGGTGGACGAGGAGACCCAGGATCGGGCGGTGTATTACCACAAGTTTTTCCGGTTGGAACCTGACGACCCCACGATGTACGACGTCATCTTCAACATGCACCATATGGACCGGGCCGCCGCTGCCGCGCTCGTCGTGCAACTGGCAAAGCACACGAGAAGCTAGCCGGCAGCAGGGCCAGGGGTGAGGAGAAAGACCGATGCCAAGTAAGGGAAAGAGAACAGCAGCCCGCCAGGCTGAGCTCAGCCAGAGGAAGCGCCGGAGCGACCGGCCTCCTCAGCTTGTTCAGTCCTTTCAGGACCGACCAAGCGCGCCCGCGGAGGTCACCGCTGAAACCCTGGCAGAAGTAACCGTGGAAGGCTCCAAAGCCGCACTGGCAACTCCTTCCCCACAACCGCTTCGGGCCCCTCAGCTTCAACATATCCACCCCTACGTGGTCAGGGAGATGCGCAGGATCGGCGTCTTCACCGGGCTTCTTGTCGTCATCCTGGTGGCGCTGACCTTTCTTCTCCGCTAGCAGGGCCTGCCCTGCTGCTACAATGAGGGCTGATGAACACTCAAAGCGTCCTCCATGAACGCCTTCCAGCGGTCCCCCTTACTGCGGGCGTCTACCTCTTTCGGGACGCCACGGGCAAGGTGTTGTACGTTGGCAAGGCGACCATCCTTCGACAGCGCCTGCGCAGCTACTTTGGCGTGCCCGAAAACCTGGAGCCCAAGACCCGCCGCATGGTGGCCCAAGCCGCCGACCTGGAGTGCATTGTCACCGATTCGGCGAGCGAGGCCCTCATCCTGGAGAACACCCTTATCAAACGGCACCGGCCCCCCTTCAACTCTCGCCTCAAGGATGACAAGACCTACCCCTACATCAAGATTGACCTGAAGGAGCCCTTCCCCCAGGTCTACTTCACCCGCCGCGTCCAGCCCGACGGCGCTCGCTACTTTGGCCCCTACGCCAGCGCCAAGTCGGTACGGCGCACCATGGACCTCTTGAAGAAGCTGTTCCCCTATCGCTCCTGCACCAAGCCTATCACCGGCCATGACCCCCGCCCCTGCCTGGAGTACTACATCCACCGGTGCGTGGCGCCCTGCATTGGCGCCGCCAGCCAGGAGGAGTACCGGACGACCATCCAGCAGGTCATCCTGTTCCTGGAGGGCAAAGTGGCGCCGGTGGTGCGGGACCTGCGGCGCCAGATGGCCGAGGCGGCCCAGCGCCAGGAGTATGAGCGGGCCGCCGTTCTGCGAGACCAGATTCGCGCCATTGAGCGGGTGGCCGAGGAGCAGAAGGTCTCGACGGCGCGGGAGGAGAACGCCGATGTCATTGGCCTGGCCCTGGGTGGAGACACGGCCTGGGTGGAGGTGTTTCCGATCCGGCGCGGCAATGTCATCGGGCGGGACCGGTTTGTCATGGAAGGAACCCAGGAGGAGCCTCCCAGCCGGGTCCTGGCCAACTTCGTCAAGCAGTACTACAACGCCGTCACCTCCATCCCCCCTACCCTTTTGGTCCAGTACCCCCTGGAAGACGACGAGGCCATTGGCGCCTGGCTGGCCCAGAGGCGTGGGGGCCGGGTGTCAGTCCGCGTGCCCCAACGGGGCGAAAAGGCAAAGCTCCTCCAGATGGTGGCCCAGAACGCCTCTCAAGGAATGGAGGAGTCCCGATACCATCGGGACTGGCTGACCGATGCCGATGCCCTGGAAGGGGCCATGGCGGAGCTCCAGGAGGAGATGAACCTGCCTCGCCTGCCCAGACGCGTCGAGTGCTACGACATCTCCAACATCCAAGGCGCCCACCCCGTGGGGAGCATGGTGGTCCTGGTTCAAGGCAAGCCCGCTCCTGCCCACTATCGGCGCTTCCAAATCAAGGGCGTGGAGGGCATTGACGACTACGCCATGATGCAGGAGATGCTGCGCCGCCGGTTCAAGCGTTTGGGGGCGGCACGCCAGCAGGCCACCTCGGACGGCCAGGGCGAGGAGGGTGTTGTGGGGATAAAACAGGAGGGGTGGGGCGTGGTGCCCGACCTTGTCCTCATCGACGGGGGCAAGGGGCACCTTTCGGCAGCCCTCCAGGTGTTCCTGGAGTTGGGGATTGACTTCATCCCCCTGGCCAGCCTGGCCAAGGAGAACGAGGAGCTGTTCACCCCCCAAATGTCGGAGCCGGTGGTCCTTCCCCGTAGCTCCCCTGCCCTCTTCCTGGTGCAGCGCGCCCGGGACGAGGCCCACCGCTTTGCCATCACCTACCACCGCAAGGTGCGCTCTCGGGAGAGCATACGCTCCGCCCTAGACGACGTGCCGGGCATTGGTCCGAGGCGCAAGAGGGCGTTGATGCTGCGGTTTGGAACGGTGAGGGCCATCCGGGAGGCCGCTTCGGACGATCTGGCCGCCGTCCCGGGCATGACCCAAAGCCTGGCCCAAAAGGTAAAGGACTACCTGTAGGGGGCGTGTCCTGGACCCACGCTACGGAAGGTCGTCCACGGGTGGGCGGGACCTGCCAACTGCTCAAGTGGGGTGATGTGAGCATGTCATTCCGAGGCCCGATGGCATCGAGGCCGAGGAATCTAGGACGATGCACTCCAGACAGTGCTCTCGCTGCTCCTACCGCCAGAAGTCCTAGATTCCTCGCTACGCTCGGAATGACAAGAAGCCAACTTGCAATAGCCGGTAGGCGGCCAAATCACCTGCCTGTTGGATCAACCGATTCAACGCGCGGCCATCGTCGGGTGCAGCCGCTTGTTATGTGGCATACCTGATGAATTCTCTCTTGCCGAGAGTTCCTTCCGAGACTGCTTTCCACACGCCGTCGCGAAGCACTTCGTAAGCGTTGAAGCCACACGGAAGTCCTTGAGCGTCAACGATGGTTGCTCGGTCCATCAGTTGAAAGTGTAGGTGCGGCGCCGTCGAGTTGCCCGAGTGCCCAACCTCTGCGATCTGGTCGCCGACACGGACCTGCTCCCCCTCGTGTGCCAGTACCGAGCCACACCGGGCGTGGGCGAAGAACCCGTAAACCTCACGGCCGTCCATCTTGAGGATGACGTGGTTGCCCAACACGGGCCTGAGATCTGTGACCTTGGCGGGGTCGAACACCAGCGAGTTTTTGACGACCACGGCGAGGTCTCTGAGAAAATGGAGCCTTTTGCGCTCTAGCCAGCCATCTTGCGCCGCGATAACGGTTCCATCAAAGGGGGCGTGAATCTGGGCGGCAAAGCCATAACAGTCCTCGAGCCTGACACCGAACAACAGATAGCGCAGCGTCGAACCGAGAAAGAACTTGAACCCTTTGTGCGTCGCTTCTATCCGGAAGAAATCGTAGGCATACCTCTGGCCGAGCATGTCAACGCCGTGACTCAGAATCCGCTCCGCGGGCGTGTGGTAAGCGACCCACTCACCCCGGAGCGGAAAATCAACCAAAATCGGATCCCATATCATCGCTGATTCATGCCGCATAACATTGTTTAGATTGATCCGCCTAACGTCCTATGAAAGCCTCAAAATGCGCCGACAGGGCTACGGACTCCAGCCGGGCCCCGGTTGAGGACATGAGGATATAGCATCATCGTCTTCACGTCGCTATAGCTTCCACCTCTCTAGCGGCGTTTCAGACTCTGCATCAGACCGATGGCCATATCCAGGGTCTCATCGCTCACGCTCCGGGGGATCACCATGCGCATCTCCCCCACCGTGATCTCCAGGGGGGAGGGTGTTTTTGCAGGCTCCCCGACGTCCCTGGAACGGGGCTGTGCCTCGGCGGCGAACGTAGTGGAGGGCTCGCGGGGGACAGGCCGCTCCCGTGGGGCTTCGGGCTGTGCCCGCAGCCTGCCCTCGGCCGGGGCGATGCCCTCCTTGGCCAGGGTCTGGGTCAGGCGCTCGGCCACCTCTGCGGTGGAAGGCCTTCGCCTCAGGGCCGCCGCCTCGCTCAGGTGACTTCTGATGAGGCCCACCTTTTTTACCACCTGGTGCCGTGGGCTCTCCGTGATCTCTTCCAAGGCCACCGTCAAGGCCGCTTGGTCCGGCGCCTCCCCTTGGAACCTACCCTCCAGCAGACGAAAGAGGGCCACGCTGCGATAGGCCTCTCCCTTGGCCCGGGCCATCTCCCTGTCATCGGTGGGAAAGGCAAGGCGCTGCGCCAAGGCGGTGAGACGTCCCTCTCCCCTACCCTCCACCAGACCAAAATCATGAAGCGCCGCCAGCTTGTGGGAGAGCCACCCACTGGCCTCGCTCTGGTTGAGGGCCACGGCCACGCCTCGCCGGCTCACCTGGCCCTTCATGCGGGTGGCGACGGCCTGGATGATACCGATGGCCTCGTCCAGCGGGATCTCCGGGTAGGAGAAGACACCTAGCTTTCCCATAGACTTACCCCCAATGTCAATGCTAATTTTTGCTGGTCAACTATCGCAATATTATCGCAATATTATCGCATTGTCAAGAGGGTGGCCCGCAGAGCCTTAGCAGGAGCCTAGGTCTCTATGCTTTCTCCTGCTCCCCGCTGCATCTCTGCCTCCTCCAGGAGCCTCTGGATCAACGGTTGCAGCTCCGGAATGCGAGGGTCCATCGTAGAGAGACTTACCGCACGCAGCAAGGCCCCCGAGCTGACGGCGGTGGAGACGGACTCACCTAGGGCCGGCAGTGGGACCCCTAGAGCCCGGGCCACCAGCCCCGCGCTGCCCATCCCCTTGGGATTCAGGTAGCACTTGGTCAGGGCGCGGCGGCCCTGGTGGAGGAGGGTCACCCCCCTTAAGGTCTGCCGCAGCGTCACGGGGATTGACCGCTGGGGTAGAGACAGCAACTGCTCAGCATAGTCCAGGGATTGCTTGCGACTGATTGCCATAGTCTCCAGAACGCTCTGCTGTTATATTGCGACTCAGTGATCGCATCCTTATGCCGGGGTGCGATGGCCGCGCGGCAGGCACGCCTATTGTAACAGGGTTCACCATGCACCCACGCCACGGCCAGGGCGTGCCCTGGACCCACACTTCACAGGTGCTCTCGGGAAAGAGCTCAGGTTAAGGCCAAGGAAGGGGGCCAGAGGGATGCCGAAGGCCGACAGGCTCCGTATGCCAATCGGATCCCCGCATCTATCGGGGGTCAAACCGCAGAGTCAACCGTGGACTGTAGACCTGAACAGGACCTTTTGCACCAGACCCCTTGAGCCGATCCACGATGTGCGGTACGCTGAGACGCTTGGAGACTAACCGTTCGAGATGCCAAGAGTCAGGGAGGGTGGGTGTATGCCTGAGTTTGCCCCTGGATCTCCACTGTGGGAGGCTGTGGTTGCCGCCATCGTCCTGGGCACTGCCATCGTCGTTGCAGTCCTCGTCCATCCCCTGCTCACCCGGGTAGCGCAGGGCTTGGCCCGCAGGACCACCACCACCCTGGACGACGTACTGGTCCAGGCCGTCGCCAGGCCCTTGGTCCTCCTGATCCTGGTCCAAGGAGTCTTCCTGGCCCTGACCATTACCTCCTACCTGGACCCCTGGCAGGCCTACATCCAGAGGGCGTGGCTCACAGCCGTGCTGGTGGTGCTCTTCTACGGCCTCCAACGAGTCGCCTCCGCCCTCATCCGGTGGTACGGGCAGGAGGTGGCCGGCAGAACCGGCAGCCGGTTGGACGAGAAGCTGCTGCCCCTGGTGCGGCGCTTCGTCACCGCCCTCATCTACGGGCTAGGCGCCCTGCTGATCCTGGACAACCTGGGCATCAAGATCAGCCCACTCCTGGCAGGCCTGGGACTGGGTGGCATCGCCGTGGCCCTGGCCGTTCAGCCCACCCTGAGCAACCTCATCGCAGGGGCCTTCGTGGTGGCCGACGGCAGCATCGGCGCGGGCGACTTCATCGAGCTCCAGGGCGGCCCCATGGGCGACGTTGTGGAGATCGGCTGGCGCAGCACCAAGATCCAGACCCCTCAGGGGAACCTGGTGATTATACCCAACGGCAAGCTGGTGGACAGCATTGTCACCAACTACCAGTCGCCCACACCCGAGGTGAACGTCTTTGTGAACTGCGGCGTGGCCTACGAGAGCGACCTGGAACGGGTGGAGGTCGTGTGCGTAGAGGTGGCGAAAGAGGTCATGCGGGAACTCCCCGAGGCCGTGGTGGCCAAGGAGTTTGAACCTGTGGTGCGCTTCCGCGAGTTTGGCGAGTCAAACATCAACTTCTTCGTTCTCCTTCGCGGGAAGGGCCGCCTGGACGCCATGAAGGTACAGCACGAGTTCATGAAGCGCCTCCAGGCCAGGTTCGCCCGGGAGGGCATCGAGATCAACTACCCAGTGCGCAAGCTGGTGTACCCCCTCCAGGACGGCCAGCGAACCCCTCGTCCCTAAGGCCGCCTTGAGAGCTTGTGGGTTAAGTCCTCTCGCCCCCATCGGGGGAGAGAATTAGAGTGAGGGAGCCTGCGACTTTCCAAGCCAGGGCCATTTTAACGGACTTCACCCTCACCCCAGCCCTCTCCCTCAAGGAAGGCGAGGGGGATTTCCTCACAAGCCCTGCCCCAAGAGGAACCGCAAGGGAAGCACCCTTGACTCCCCTGACCTCCGCTGGTAGGCTGTAGCTGCTTTGTTCAATATTTCTCAACCCTGACCCACCTTTGAGGAACCGATGACCCAGCCATCCATCGGGGAGGCCTTCATCCCCCAACGCACCCTCCTGGGGCCTGGACCCAGCAACGTCAACCCGCGAGTCCTCCAAGCCATGATGTCCCCGCCCCTGGGGTATTTGGACCCCGACTTCCTCCACCTTATGGACCAGCTCATCCAGATGCTCCGGGAGGTGTTCCAGACCACCAATCCCCTCACCTTCGCCGTCTCCGGCACCGGGTCCTCAGGCATGGAGGCGGGGCTGTGCAACCTGCTGGAGCCGGACGACACCATCGTGGTGGGAGTCAACGGCTTCTTTGGCGAGCGCATCGTGGAGATCGCCCGCCGCCAGGGCGCCCATGTGGCACGGGTAGACGCCGAGTGGGGAACGCCCCTGGACCCCGACGCCATCGCCCAGGAGATGAAACGGCACCGCAGGGTGAAGGTTCTA
>SHYH01000024.1 GCA_009692865.1 Dehalococcoidia bacterium | reverse complement strand
GGGGGGGGGGGGGGGGGGGGGGGGTCGAAGGCAGTTGTTCAGCAACCTGCTAGAGAGCCACCAGCTTGGCGGTCCCTATGTGGGAGATGCCGCGGATCTCCGCCAGTACCGTCTCAGGTATGGAGTCGTCCAGGCCCAGCACCATGGTTGCCTGGCCTCGGGGGGCCAGGCGGCCCACCTCCATGAAGCTGATGTTGATGTCGTGTTTGCCTGTGATGGTCCCCACCGCTCCGATGAGGCCTGGTTGGTCCTGGTGGTGGGTGAAGAGGAGGTAGGGCGCCGAGGGAACGAAGTCGATCCAGTAGTCGTCCAGCTTCACGATGTGAGGCTCTCCCCGGATTACCGCTCCGGTGGCGGACGTGGTGCCCTGCAGGGTGTGGAGCCTGACCGTCACCAGGCTGCCGTAGTGCTCCTCCCCGTTCTCCTGTTTCTCCTCCACGATGCGCAGGCCCCGCTGGGAGGCGAGCAGGGAGGCGTTGACCAGGTTGACGCGCTCGCTGGTCACCGGGCCCAGAACCCCCATGAGGCAGGCGGCTTTGAGCATGCTGGTGTCGTGGTGGGCGATCTCCCCCTGGTAGTGAATGGTGATGGTGGTCAGCTGCCCCTGGGCCAACTGGCTGGCGATCTTGCCGATGACGGTGCAGACGGGGATGTAGGGGGCCAGCACCTTGTGGACCTCCGGCAGGGCGGAGAAGGCATTGGCCGTGTAGGGTGCGGGCTCCCCTCGCAGCACCATCAGCACCTGCTCCGCCACCTGACGGCCTACGCCTGCCTGGGCCTCGGTGGTGGAGGCGCCCAGGTGGGGGGTGGCGATGACCTGGGGGTGGGTCAGGAGGGGGTTCTCCCCCGGCGGCTCCTTGGCGAAGACGTCCAGGGCGGCACCCGCCACGCGACCCTTGGTGAGGGCCTCCAGGAGGGCCTCCTCGTCAACCAGGCCGCCGCGGGCGCAGTTGATGATGCGAACGCCCGACTTGGCCCGTGCCAGTTCTTTGCGCCCGATAAGGTTGTGCGTGGTCTCTGTAAGGGGGGTGTGGAGGGTGATGAAGTCCGACTGGGCCAGGATCTCATCCAGGGAGACCAGCTCTACGCCCAGGCGGCGGGCGTAGTCGGGCCCCACGAAGGGGTCGTAGCCGATGATGCGCATCTGGAGGCCCTGGGCACGACGGGCCACTTCAAGGCCGATTCTTCCCAAGCCTACGATTCCGAGGACCTTGTCCCGGACCTCCACGCCTACGAAGGCGCTGCGCTCCCACTTTCCCTGGCGAAGCGATGTGTAGGCCTGGGGCACATGGCGGGCCAGGGCCATCATCATGGCAATGGTGTGCTCGGCGGCGGCGATAGAGGTGGCGGTAGGGGCGTTGACCACGGCGATGCCCAGGCGTGTGGCGACGTCAAGGTCGATGTTGTCCACCCCCACACCGGCCCGGCCCACCACCTGAAGGCGCCTTCCGGCCTCCAGGACCTCTTTGGTCACCTTGGTCTCGCTCCGCACCACCAGGGCCTCGTAGTCGGGGATGATGTGGAGAAGCTCCTGGGGCGGCAGGCCGGTCTTCACATCGACCTGGGTCGCCGTCTGCAACAGGGCGACGCCCTCAGGATGGAGCGGGTCAGACACCAGCACCCTAGGCATGGGTCCTCCCGTCGCCGGCCTTGGCGTGCTGGTAGCCCAGGCTGGCGAGAGCCTTCCCGACCGCAGCCAGAGCCTCGTCGACGTTCTGCTCCGTCACGTGGCCCAGGTGGCCGATGCGGAAAATCTTGCCCTCCTGGGCCCCTTGGCCGCCTGCGATGACCACCTTCGACTGCTCCTGGACGAGGGCGATGAGCTTGCGCCCGTCAACGCCGTCGGGCACCTTGACCGCTGAGACGGTGTTGGAGGCGATGCGTTCATCGGCGAGGAGGGAGAGGCCCAGGGCCTTGGCGCCGTCCCGAGTGCGTTGGGCGATGCGGGCGTGGCGCTTGTAGACACCCTCCATGCCCTCGTGGAGCATGAGGCCCAGGGCCACGTCCAGGCCGTAGAAGATGGAGACGGCGGGCGTGGCGGGCGTTTGTCCCCGATCCAAGTACCGTTTGGCGCTGCCGAGGTCGAAGTAGTAGCGGGGCATGGTGGCCTTGGTGTTCGCCTCCCAGGCCCGCTGGCTCATGGACACCATGGCCAAGCCCGGCGGTGTCATCCACCCCTTCTGGGAGGCTGTGGCAACCACGTCGCACCGCCACTCGTCCACGGGCAGGGGGACGGAGCCCAGGCTGCTGATGGCGTCCACCACCAGGAGGCGGTCGAACTCCCCCTTCACCACGTGGGCGATGGCCTGCAAATCGTTGGTGACGCCGGTGGAGGTCTCGTTGTGGGTCACCAGGACACCCTTGATCGCCGGGTCGGCTTTCAGGGCCTGGCGTATGCGATCTGGGTCGGCGGCGGTGCCCCAGGGGAAGGCGAGGGCCTGGACCTGGGCCCCGTACACCTTGGCGATGTCGGCGAACCGGTCGCCGAAGTAGCCGATGCTGACGCACAGCACCTTGTCGCCGGGGGAGAAGACGTTGGTGATGGCGGCCTCCATGGCGCCGGTGCCGGAGGAGGTGAGGGTGAGAACGTCCCCCTTGGTCTGGAATACCTGCTTGAGGCGTTCGGTGACGCGAAGGACTATGTCCCTGAACTCGGGGCCCCGGTGGTTCATCATGGGCCGCCCCACGGCCTCAAGGACCTCGTCGGGGCAGGGGGTGGGGCCTGGGATGCGCAGGTTCACGGCGGCTCCTTCCAGCTATCTAGGAACTCTTTGTGAAGTGTAGCACACAGGGGGAGGGGGTGCTAGGCGCAGACTGCAATAGCTTGATGCTTGGCTCTGGGGCAGCCTGGGCGGAGAGATACCCCTGGAGTTCGGCTAAACAGAAGTTCATCCTAGCTCGCTAGTAGCTGCCTACCTACGTCAGCAATGGCGTCGTGAAAGGATCTCTTGTGAAAACCCTGTGCTACCAAGGAGACTCCGAACCACTTTTCAACTTGCTTATGAGAAACGGCGATGGAAGGAACAGGAATGATGCGCCCCAAGTTGAGTTTGTTTTGCCTAGTGTAATCAATCTCTCCTAGTTGTCCCTCGCTGTCAAATGTCCCCTGTGTCAAGATGAACACCCAGGTGTGGTACTCATCAATCCACTGTTGAATTGTCCCCCACAAAGGCCCTCCGCTGTGTGTCCGTTTATCCTGCTCCCACAAGCGGACTGGAATGCCCAGAGATTTCAGATACTCCCTAGCCAATTGGGCGAGGGCCAGGTCGGGCTGGGGATAACTAATGAACACCGGAGGAGTTACTTGAGAGAGTACGATTCGTTGAAGAGGTGTGTTTTCTGGGGTCTCCTTCAGGTATTCTTCGCAACGTGCTCTCAGATATCTTCGCCACCCCTGAGAAGGGTGGTGCCCCCCGGCTTTCCGCGTTCAATTTGTTTGAAACCATCGTAATAGAATGTCAAATAGATAAACTCCACGAAGCGACGGACCTCTATTCTATCTAAGAATTCGCGGCGAGGCGTTGTTTGAGAGACGGGGACGCACATCAAATGCATTGGCACTTCTTGTTCATAGTTCTTCCACTTAAGCATAGGCTGACGATAGCGAATCCAACCTATTTTGCGCGCACCTCGCCTTTGGAAGAGATCCGTAACATGTATTCTGTCTCTAACAGCACGACCGTCGTCGGTTATTTGGCCCCGGGATCTGCGAAGCGCAAGTTTCTCCGGCTCGACTGGTTCGAGTTCAAACAAGAAAGATGTGCAATCAGCAGTTCTGTAATCAGACATCATTCGGTTTATCATCTCTTCCCCAAGATAGCGGCGTGCTGCCGGGGAAAGTCCGGGCTTCGCCTCTTCGCGGGGAATTCCCATATAGGCGACAAATCCATGGTGCCTTTCAGGGTAGGCTGTATAGAACATCATTTCCCAGACGCTGTCGTCTACTACTCCCACGTAGTAGAAGTCTTCTGGTTCTGGCGGTTGTTGGCCCTGTAGCCGTCTGTATTCGGTGTCTCTAATGTAATCCGCAAGGTTCTCATGGGGTTCGCCGACGACCGAGGGAAACAACTGCTTATAAACAGGTTTAGAACCGTCAAACCAGGCTTTTTGCTGCGGATTCGTGAGATCGGTGATTCTGACCCAGCCTGTTGTCATGTTACCTTCCAATGCTCCTCTGCTACCCCCTCATCACCCGCGCCCACTGGTGGCGGCCTATCCTCAGGAGGCTGCCGTAGGGGAGGAAGGTGGCCTCGTCCTTTACCGCCTCGCCGTCCAACTGGATGGCGCCCTGGCTGAGGAGGCGCTTGGCCTCGGCCCGGCTGGCCACCAGGTCGTGTTCCACCAGGAAGCGCGGCAGGTCCACCTGCACCCCCTCGCTATCGCCGGCCACCAGGATGGTCTTGACCTCCTGCGGGGCCTGGCGTCGCTGGTACACCCGCTCGAAGTGCTCCTGGGCCTCCCGGCCGGCCGGGTCGCCGTGGAACTGGGCCACCACTTCCCGCGCTAGCCGCTTCTTCACCTCCATTGGGTTGGCTGTGCCGGAGGCCAGGGCCTGGCGTAGCTCCTCTAGCTCTCCATCGGGAACGTCGGTCAGGAGCTCGAAGTAGGGCAGGAGAAGCTCATCGGCAATGGACATCACCTTGCCGTACATGTCGTTGGGGGGCTCGTCCACCCCGATGTAGTTGCCCAGGCTCTTGCTCATCTTCTGCACGCCGTCGGTGCCCACCAGAAGCGGCATCAGGAAGCAGATTTGCGGGCGCTGGCCCACCATCTCCTGCAGCTCCCGCCCCACCAGCAGGTTGAACCGCTGGTCGGTGCCGCCAAACTCCACGTCGGACTGGATGGCCACCGAGTCGTAGGCCTGGAGGAGGGGGTAGAGGAGTTCGGTGATGGCGATGGGGCGTCCCTCTCTGTACCGGTTGGCGAAGTCCTCCCGCGCGAGAAACTGGGCGACGGTAAAGCGGGAGGTGAGACGGAGCACCTCAGCGAGGCCGAACTTGCCGAACCACTCGCTTTGCCACACCACCTGGGTGCGGCTCTGGTCCACCACCTTGAAGAACTGGGTGATGTAGCTCTGGGCGTTGGCCTGCACCGCCTCAGCGGTGAGCATGGGGCGGGTGAGGGACTGGCCGCTGGGGTCGCCGATCTGGGCCGTCCAGTCCCCCACGATGAGGATGACCTGGTGTCCCAGCTCCTGGAACTGGCGGAGCTTGCGCAGGCCCACCACGTGGCCTAGGTGAATGTCGGGGCGGCTGGGGTCAAACCCCATCTTCAAGCGCAGGGGCGGTCCCTCCTGGAGGCGCTGGCGCAGCTCCTCTTCAGGGATGACCTCGGCGACGCCCCGTTTGAGAAGGCGATCGAGTGTGGCTTGGTTCATAGGCCTTTGAGCAATCAGGCGGCGTGGGATGCTAGTCTGCGGCTTCGGCGCCATCGAGAAGCCTTTCGGCGTGGCGCACATCCTCGTGCATCTGGCGGACGAGGGCCTCGACCGAGTCAAAGTGAAGCTCGTCCCGCAGCCGATGTGTGAACTCCAGGCGGAGACGGCGGCCATAGAGGTCACCCTGGAAGCCGATGAGGAAGGCCTCGATGGTCCGCCGGCCTTCACCAAAGGTGGGGCGCACCCCGATGCTGGTGGCCGCTTTCCATCGGCCGTCGCCCTCCAGGTAGGCCCAGGTGGCGTAGATCCCGTCTCCCGGCACGGCGAGGTCTGGGGCCACCTCCAGATTGGCGGTGGGGAAGCCCAAATCCCGACCTCGCCCTTCTCCACGGGCTACGATGCCCTCCAGGGCGAAGGGGTGACCCAGGTAGCGGCTGGCCGTGGTCACGTTCCCCTCTCCCAGGACGCGGCGAAGGGCCGTGCTGCTCACCCTCTCTTCACCTTCCAGGAGGACATCCACCACGCGGACGGTGAACCCCATCTCCTGACCCAGCGTTTGGAGCACCTCTGGGGTGCCCTCGCGCTGGAACCCCATGGCAAAGGTGGGGCCGACGACGAGGCCACGCATGCGGAGCTTCTCTTGCAACAGGGCGCAGAACTGGCGGGCCCTCAGCCGTGACAGCTCCAGGTCAAAGGTGAGGGGGACCACCAGGTCTATCTCCTGGGCCTCCAGGAGTCGCAATCGCTCCTCGAAGGTCGTCAGGAGGAGCAATGGGGCCTCGGGCCTGAGGACCGCGAGGGGGTGGTTGCGAAAGGTCACAACGCCCGCCAGGCGCCCGCGAGCCAGGGCCTCCCGGCGTACCTGCTGGATGAGGTGCTGGTGGCCTCGGTGCACCCCGTCGAAGACGCCGATGGTGAGCACTGTGTCCGACGGGGGCGTTGCCTGGGACAGTTCCTGGTATGCCTGGGTCATGGTGTAGTGGTTAGGGAAGCCTTGGGAACAACGTCTGCCTCCATAGGCGGGATACTAGCATGGGCTCTAGGGAGCGTCAAGGCGAGGCGCGCCACTGACAATCCCGATGAATCGGGACTCCACTCATGCTACGAGAGACATCTGGCGGCGGGAGAGACGAAAGCGCTGGATGGAGTGCATCGTCCCAGATTCCTCGTCCCGATGAAGTCGGGACTCGGAATGACATGCTGCGTAGAGGATTTCCTCGCTCCTCATCAGATTCTTGGGGAGTAGGAAGGGCGTGCCATCGACAATCCCAATGAGTCGGGACTGCACGCCCCTTTTCAGCATTCTGCTGGTGGCCCCTGGGCTCATCTGATATCCTTGCTGCACTATGTCTAGCGCTCGCAGCGTCCGCCTCCTGCTAGCCTGGCTGCCCCTCTTTCTGTGGCTGGGGCTGATCTATTACCTGTCATCCAGGTCCAGCTTCCCGGAACCACCTCTTCCTCCAGGAGGAGGGGTGTGGCTACGCCCGTACTTGAGCCCTCTGGCCCACGTGGTGGAGTACGTCGTCCTCGGAGCGCTGGCCTACCGGGCCGCCCACACGGGGCGGACCGGGCGCAGATTATGGGTCGGGGTATTCATCTTTGGAGTGGTGGCGGGAGCTCTCGACGAGTTCCACCAGAGCTACGTGCGGGGGAGAGCGGCGGAGCTTGCGGACGTGCTGGCCGATGGGGCGGGGACCCTTCTGGCCCTGGCGACGATCTGGGTATGGCGCAGGCGGTAGGGCGTGTCCCTGGGTTCAAGCGAGGCTCCGCGATAAAGCTTCCTAGCGTCCTGTCCCCGAAAAAGGACCCAAATTGTCATTGCGAGGAGTCCCGATGACATCGGGACAACGAAGCAATCTGGCGGGGAGAGCGGAGCGCCACCCCAGATTGCTTCGGCCTTCCTTTGTCAGGCCTTGCAATGACAGCCCAGCGTGAGTTTCCTTGGCGAACTTTAGAGACGGGACTCCAGGTCTTCCCTGCCGTGCTTAGGCCCGTGCTCCCTGGCCCACCGGTGGAGCCACCACCTTGCCGACGGCAGGGGCGATGGCACGCACCATGTCCATCATTTTGGCGAAGTTCTCGAAGGTGAGGGACTGGGCGCCGTCGGACCAGGCGGTGTCGGGGGTGGGATGGACCTCCAGCATGAGGCCGTCCGCCCCCGCGGCCACGCTCGCCAGGGCCATGGGGGTCACCAGATGCCACTTTCCCGTGCCGTGGCTGGGGTCGGCGATGATGGGGAGGTGGCTCAGTCGGTGGACCACGGGGATGGCCGCCGTGTCCATGGTGTTGCGGGTGTAGGTCTCAAAGGTGCGGATGCCGCGCTCGCACAGGATGACCTCGGAGTTGCCCCCTGCGAGGATGTACTCCGCCGCCAGGAGCCACTCCTGGTAGGTGGCGGAGAGGCCGCGCTTGAGCATGACTGGCTTGCGGACCTTGCCCACCACGTCCAGGAGGGTGAAGTTCTGCATATTCCTGGCGCCGATCTGGAGGATGTCGGTGTAGCGGGCCACCAGGTCCACGTCCTCGGTGTCCATGACCTCGGTGATCACCGGAAGGCCCGTTTCCTTTCGAGCCTGGGCCAGGAGCTTCAGCCCCGCTTCACCCAGCCCACGGAAGGCGTAGGGAGAGGACCTGGGTTTGAA
The DNA here is from genome assembly GCA_009692865.1 of Dehalococcoidia bacterium. Taxonomy (GTDB): domain Bacteria; phylum Chloroflexota; class Dehalococcoidia; order Lucifugimonadales; genus SHYH01. The sequence continues at coordinate 11,120 of SHYH01000024.1, read as the reverse complement.
GGCGCCCCCTCGCAGAATGCGCGCCCCTGCCGCTTTGACAGCCTTGGCGGTGGCCATGAGCTGCTCCTCCGACTCCACGGCGCAGGGGCCTGCCATGACCACCAGTTCGTTGCCACCAATAGCGACGTTCCCTACATGGACAACGGTGTTCTCGGGGTGGAACTTCCGGCTGGCCAGCTTGTAGGGGGCGGAGACCCGGATCACCTCGGCGACCCCCGACATCACCTCCAGCTCGTCCTGAAGTCCGGGATAGGGTTGCCCGAGCACTCCCACGACGACCCGCTCCACTCCCCGGCTGATCTGGGAGGAGAACCCCCGTTGGGCGATGTGGTTCTGGACGGCCTGGATCTCCTCTTCGGTGCAGTTGGCGCTCATTACTGCGATCATGTTTCCTATCTCCCCAGGGGTTTTGGCGTTGTTCCCATTCACCTAAAACAAATCTCCCTTGACGATGCAGCGTAGTATACCAGAATCTATCCTAGAATTGGCTCCGACGCCGCCCCGGACACCTGGGACGAGCAAAGGGTGAGAGTTCTTTGGGAAGGGCGTATGGGGAACCCTTTGTTGCAAGAAAAGGTTCCCCATACCTCTCCGAAAGAACCTGCAACATTCAGCTCCCGGTGGCGCCCTCTGTTCCTCGCGAGCGGAGGTTCCTGGCCCCCCGCAGGTAAACGTGGCTCAGGTCCTTCTGGCCCTTCTCAGTGTTGACCAGCATCAGGATGCGGACACATAGGGTCGGGCCATTCGGGACCGATATCTCCGATGCGCCTAACAGGGGGACGTCGTCCCACCCCATCCTTCGCGCTGCCTGAGCGGGGAACTCGGCGTTCAGGTCGGGGGTGGTGGTGAAGATCACCGCTGCCACGTCATCGGGAGACACCTGGTTGGCCCGCACCAGCTCCTGGAGCAGCTCTATTGTGGCTGCCAGGATATCGTCTCGGGTGTTGGTGTCCGCCGTCGTAGCGCCGCGGATGCCTCGGACCTTCGCCATAGGGGCCTCGCTAACCGGTTGTTGGAAAACCCTTTTCGACCATCCCCCTACCCCCTTCCTGGCCAGGAAGGGGGTAGGGGGTATATCTGGGGGATACCCCCAGACCCCCACCAAAGGGGCTTCGCCCCTCTGGACTCCCCTTTTTCATCACCCTCGCTACTGAGTTCGGCGAATTCCGGTGAACTGTTTCAGGAACTGCTGGGTGGCTGAGACCATCTGCTCCTCTGCGCTCTCCTCCACGACTCGTATGAGCGCGCTCCCGACGATCACGGCGTCGGCAACGGCGCTCAAGGCCTGGGCGTGGGGCCGGCGCGACACCCCAAATCCCACCGCTACCGGGAGGCTGGTGTGGCTGCGGACCGCGGCCACCAGGTCGGCAGCGCCTGTTGGCAGCTCCTCTCGGGCCCCTGTCACCCCCGTGAGACTGATGCAGTAGACAAAGCCGCTGGCCTTCCGGCAGGCAGCGGCGATGCGTTGCTCGGTGCTGGTGGGCGCCAGGAGGGGGATAAGGGCCACCCCCTGGCCTTCGCAGGCGTGCTGAAGGGGTGCGGCCTCCTCCAGGGGCAGGTCCGCCACAATCAGGCCATGCACCCCGGCTGCTGCGGCGTCGCGCACATAGGCCTCCAGTCCGTAGGCGTAGATGGGATTATAGTACCCCATCAACACCAGCGGGACCCCCAGGGAGCGCCCCCGCAACCTGGCGCACACCTCAAGGCAGCCTCGGGGCGTCACCCCCTGTTGCAACGCATGGTAGGAGGCTTTTTGAATGGTGACGCCGTCGGCCAGCGGGTCGCTGAAGGGGATCCCCAGCTCGATGACGCTGGCGCCCGCCTGGGCCAATGCAGGCACGAGCTGAAGGGTAGTCTCGATGCTGGGGTAGCCTACGGTGAGATAGGGAATGACCCCCATCAGGCCCTGGCGCTTCGCCTGGGCCAGGGCCTCCTCAATGCGGCTTGCCCCTGTTGCGGCTTGCGCGAGAGGGGACTTGGTGGAGTCTTGAGATGGGTCGCTCAACGGCTTAACGCTCCCTTTCTCAGAGAGGGTTCACTGACCAGGTGAGGGCCAGTAGCGCAAGGGCATTCTGTGCGCTATGGGCAATGAGGCCGGGAACGATGGACCTGGTCTTGAGGTACAACCACGAGAGCAACAGGCCCAGAATGAAGATGGGCGCCAGGACACCAGGCGTCAGGTGGGCAATGGCAAAGATGAGAGAGGAGACAATCGCTGCCCCAGCGCCGCCCAAACGAGGCGCCAGGCCCCTGAGGAGAAAGCCCCGAAAGAAAATCTCCTCCGCCAGGGGGCCCAGCCCCACAATGATAAACCCACCCACCCACAAGAGGGGGCCCTCCAGTTGGAGCAGTTGAGTGGGTGTGGTGGGCCGGAGGCCGTCAAGGCCCACCAAGGTCACGGCCTGCGTGTACAACAGGGTGGCCAAGAGACTGGCGAAGAGCACCAGGGCGGGAAGTGCGCTATAGGCCAGAGGGTTTGAGGGGAGACGCAGCCCCATGGCCCGCCAGGCGCCGAAAGATCTGGTCCCAAAGCACCACGCGGCCCACAGCAGGCCTGCCTCCACCAGGGCCGTTGCCCCTAAGGCTGCTGGGAGCAATTGAGCGGGCCAAAGACAGTGCACCAGGAGAAGGGCGGCCAGCACAAGGAGCACCAAGCCTACTGCTGCTCCGAGGCCTTTGCCCACCTCGCGTACCGACTGCACGTCGTGTCCCCTCTCCGCTAGGGAGGGCTCTGGCTGTGATGAACTCGTGGAATGGCAAGCCGAGGCCCTACGCCTGGGCTTGCTCCGCCAGGGCCATCTTGGCGACCTTCTGGAACATCTCATACGGCTGGGCGCCGGTGAATAGGTAACGCCCCACGACGAAGGCAGGCACACCGTTGATGCCGAGGCTCTGGGCCTCTTCGTACTGCTCCATGACCCGGGCCTCATACTGCCGGTCTTTGAGGGCACTTTCCAGCTTGGCGATGTTCAACCCCGCCTGTTCCCCCAAGGTCAGGAGCACCTGGAGGTCACCCAGGTTCTTGCTGTCCTCCCAGTAGGCGCGGTAGGTGATTCGATGGAAGGGCTCATAGGCCCCCTGCTCCTTGGCGAACTCGGTGGCTTCCAAGGCCAGGCGAGTGGCGGGCGTGATCGACGCTCGCCGCATGACGAGGCCTGACTCTCGGGCATAGGTGGCCAGGGGCTCATTGACCTCGCCTCCGCCGCCCTTCCGGGGGATCCCCTCTGGCGGGGTATCGGGGCGCAGGAAGAAGGCCTTGCCCTCGATCTCGAGGTTGAACTCTTGCTGCAGCTTATCGAGCCGGTCCAGCCCGATGTAGCACCAGGGTCAAATGTAGTCGTACCAGACGGTGACTTTGAGCGGGGACCCGTTGGCATGAATCTGGGCCACGTTGTTTCTCCTTCACCAGGACTCTAGCCTACAATTATACCACAAAGGGACGCCCTTGTCAGGGGCGGGCCGGCGTTTCCCACCAGCGGTAGAAGTGGTTCAGGGGGCCGTGACCGCCTCCCAGGGTAAAGGCGTGGCGCAGGGTGTCGGTGACGTACCGCTTGGCCTGGGCCACCGCCAGCCGTAGCTCCAGCTCCTGGGCCAGCCCTGCGGCGATGGCCGAGGCGAAGGTGCAGCCCGTGCCGTGGGTGCTTCTGGTTTCCACGCGGTCCGCTGCCAGCTCCACGAACTCCACGCCATCGTAGAGGAGGTCTATGGACTGGGCGCCTCCCAGGTGTCCGCCCTTCACCACCACGGCCTTGGGGCCCAGGGCGTGAATCGCCCTGGCCGCCTCTCGCGCCTCTTCCAGGCTACCGACCCTTCTGCCTGAGAGCGCTGCAGCCTCGGGGGCGTTGGGCGTCACCACGGTGGCCAGGGAGAGGAGGCCTCGTAGGGCCTGCACCGCCTCGGGCGGGAGAAGGCGTTCGCCGCTGGTGGCCACCATGACGGGGTCCATCACCACGGGGACACCTGGATGCTTCCGCAGCTTGGCGCCTACCACCTCGATGATGGCGGCGCTAGAGAGCATGCCCGTCTTGATGGCGTTGGCGCCGATGTCCGCCATGACGGCGTCAAACTGGGCGGCGATGAGGTCAGGGGGAAGCTCCAGGACCCGGGTGACCGCGCGGGTGTTCTGGGCAGTGACGGCAGTGAGCACCGAGGTTCCGTAGACACCCAGGGCCGCAAAGGTCTTGAGGTCTGCCTGGATGCCCGCGCCCGCCCCGGAGTCGGAGCCGGCAATGGTCATGGCGCGAGGTGGACGCTTCTGCATGCTACCTCTACCAGGTTTCACCCTGGACCCACGCTACGGCAGGTGCTTTAGCAGGGTGCTGAAGAATCCATTTCAACCATCCCCCTTGCCCGCTTCCTGGAAGGAAGGGGGTGGGAATTGGGTCTGGGGGATACCCCCAGACCCCCTCCAGCGGGGCTTGGCCCCTCTGGACACCCCTTTGCTGCATCCTGCTAGGCGACGTGCGACTGAGCGTATGCCTGGAACGAGCGCCTCAGCCCGCAGGAGAGCCCTGCATCATGCCTGCTGGTAGATACGTCCACCGGCCTCCCGGAACTCTGTGGCCTTCTCGGCCATCCCCGTCTCAAGGGCGCGCTGCTCGTCGAGGCCCTTCTTCTGGGCATACTCCCGCACGTCCTGGGTGATGCGCATGGAGCAGAACTTGGGGCCGCACATGGAGCAGAAGTGGGCAACCTTTGCCCCCTGAGCCGGAAGGGCCTCATCGTGGAAGGCCCGCGCCGTCTCGGGGTCCAGGGAGAGGTTGAACTGGTCCTCCCAGCGGAACTCGAAGCGCGCCTTGGAGAGGGCGTCGTCCCGCCTTTGGGCCGAGGGGTGGCCCTTGGCCAGGTCGGCGGCGTGGGCGGCGATCTTGTAGGCGATGACCCCGGCCTTGACGTCCTCCCGGTTGGGGAGCCCCAGGTGCTCCTTGGGCGTGACGTAGCACAGCATGGCGGTTCCGAACATGCCGATCATCGCCGCGCCGATGGCTGAGGTGATGTGGTCGTAGCCGGGGGCGATGTCGGTGGTCAGGGGCCCCAGGGTGTAGAAGGGGGCGTCGTGGCAGACCCGGATCTCCCGGTCAATGTTCTCCTTGATCTTGTGCAGCGGCACGTGGCCGGGCCCTTCGATCATCACCTGCACGTCGTGCCTCCAGGCGATCTGTGTAAGCTCGCCCAGCGTATCCAGCTCCGCGAACTGGGCCTCGTCGTTGGCGTCGGCAATGGACCCCGGCCTCAGCCCGTCGCCCAGGGAGAAGGAGATGTCGTAGGCCTTGAGGATTTCGCAGATCTCCTCAAAATGGGTGTACAGGAAGTTCTCCTGGTGGTGGGCAAGGCACCAGGCCGCCATGATGGAGCCGCCCCGGGAGACGATTCCGGTGACGCGCTTGGCGGTGAGGGGTATGTACCGCAGGAGTACGCCCGCATGGATGGTGAAGTAGTCCACCCCCTGCTCGGCCTGCGCGATGAGGGTGTCGCGGTACAGCTCCCAGGTGAGCTCCTCAGGGTTGCCGTTCACCTTCTCCAGCGCCTCGTAGATGGGGACGGTGCCCACGGGCACTGGGGAGTTGCGAATGATCCACTCTCTGGTGGCGTGGATGTTGGGGCCTGTGGAGAGGTCCATGATGGTGTCGGACCCCCATTTGACCGCCCACTGCAGCTTCTCCGTCTCCTCTATCGGGGAGGAGGTGACGGCGGAGGTGCCGATGTTGGCGTTCACCTTGACGAGGAACTGCCGGCCGATGATCATCGGCTCGCTTTCGGGGTGGTTGACGTTGGCGGGGATGATGGCCCGGCCCCGGGCTACCTCCTCGCGCACAAGCTCCGGCCCAACGCCCTCCCGTAGGGCCACGAACTCCATCTCGGGCGTAACGATGCCACGCCGCGCGTAGTGCATCTGGGTCACCGTCAGGCCGAGCTTCGCCTTCAAGGGCGAGCGTTTGGGGCCTGGGAAGGCCTGGCTAGTGCGCCGTGCGCCCTTTACGCCGTTGCCGTTGAGGGGGAGTGCACGCCCAAGCGCCTCCTCGACGTCACCGCGGTCCATGATCCAGCGCAGGCGTGAGGGCGCGAGCCCTTTCCGCACGTCTATCTGGACCTCTGGGTCGGTGTAGGGGCCGCTGGTGTCGTAGACCTGGATGGGCGGATTCTCCTCGATCCCGAGGCGGCCGGAGGTAGGCACCAGGGTGATCTCCCGGACAGGAACGCGGACGTCCTGCCTCGATCCGCGGACGTGCACCTTCTTGCTGGCGGGGAAGCCTGAGGTCGTTCCGGTCTCTGTGCTGCGTTGACTCTTGTTTGCCATGTGCTACCTCCATGAAAAAAGTAAGACCGCCAGCGTGCACCGGCGGCCTCAATGTCTGTTGCAAGGTCCGCCTCATCCCTCCGCTGGCATTACCCAGATCAGGTTCCGGGGTCGGTAACATTGAAGGGTTACCCTCTCAGCCCGGCTCTCCGAGCTCCCCCTGAGACTGCTGATTCGGTTGTTGACGTGCTGCAGTGAGTGTAGCTCCGGTACGGGGCGGCTGTCAACGCGGGGGCCTTTTGCTTGACGCGAGAAAGCGTGGCACCTACACTTCGGGCGACCTTGGAAGAGGAGCCACGGAAGCCAGCGTGCGCTCGCCCCAGGAGGTGAGCCGGCTGCCAGTTAAGCATAAGCGTGATGCGAGCAGGATGCGGGAAAAGGGAAGTGCAGAGGGGCGAAGCCCCTCTGCAGGGGGTCTGGGGGTATCTCCCAGATATGATTCCCCCTATCCCCCTTCCTCGCCAGGAAGGGGGATAGGGGGATGGTCGAAGGCTTTTCATCACCCCGCCAGAGGTTGACACCTTCGTCCGTCGGTGCTACAAAGAGGCCGCAGGCGACCTGGGTGGCGATCCAACCCCAGGGCTCCCCGCGCCTAGCATAGAGGAGGTTGAGAGCAGTTATGAAAGACCTGATGGCAAGGCTGGACCGTATGTTTCACCCCAAGGTGGTGGCGGTGGTGGGGGCCAAGAAGGAGAACGACTACAACTGGCTGCGGGCCTACGAGCCCTTCCGCGAGCACGGCAAGGTGTACCACGTTAACATGGACCGCAACGAGTGGCCGGGGGCCGAGGCCCTGGGGTTCCAAAACGTGGCGAGCCTTCTGGACATCCCCGAGCCTGTGGACCACGTGGTGGTCTCGGTGCCCAACAAGGCGGTTCCCTTTGTGCTCAGGGACGCCATCACCAAGAAGGTGGGGGGCGTCCATCTCTTTACCGCAGGCTACAGCGAGACCCACTCCGAAGAGGGGATGCGCATGGAGCAGGCCATGGCCGCCATGGCGCGGGAGGCGGATATGCCTGTCATCGGCCCCAACTGCATGGGGCTCTACTACCCCAAGCTCGGCATGCGGATGGGCCGGGACCAGGCCTACGGCGAAGGCGGTGTCTTTGGCTTCATCTCCCAGAGCGGCACCACGTCCATGAGCCTCGGCGCCATGGCGCCCGCCTGCGGCATGAAGGTGAGCAAGGGCGTCAGCTTTGGGAATGGCACGGTGGTGGACTGCACCGACCTTCTGGAGTACCTGGCTGCAGACCCGGAGACCGAGATCATTGGCATGTACCTGGAGGGGGTGCGGGACGGGCGGGCCTTCTTCGAGGCTCTGCGGAAGGCCGCCAGCAAGAAGCCCGTCCTCGTCTGGAAAGTGGGCCAGAGCGAGGAGGGAGCCAAGGCCACCGGGTCCCACACGGGAAGCGCGCGCATCGAGGCGCCCCTTTGGCGCGCATTGCTGAAGCAGTGCGGCGCGATTCAGGTGGAGACGACTCAGGAGATGATGAACGCCGCCATTGCCCTCAACCACGTGGGCAAGGTGGGCCGTCGGGTGGCCCTCATAACGGTAAGCGGCGGCCACTCGGGCAAGATCGCCGACGTCTTTGGACAGCAGGGCTTCACCATTCCCTCACCCACAGAGGACTCTTTGAAAGAGTTCAATAGCTATGCCAGCACCACGGGTGGCAGCTTCTTCAACCCCTTTGAAGGGAACAGCCTACGGGAAGGGGAAAACCTGAACCGGGCCCTGGACATCATAGGCAGGGACCCCAGCTTTGACCTGGTGGTGATGGAGATCACGGCGGGGACCATCCAGCGAACGCAGGGCTTCGTGGAGCGTCGGCTGGAGAGCGTCAAGAAGTTCGTCGAGGCGCACCACAAGCCCATTCTGGTGTTGGTGACCGACGATGTCCCCTACAGCGAGGGGGTGAACACCAAGCCGGCGGAGCGCCAGTTCCTGGAGGCGGGGATCGCCTGCATCAACGGTATGGAACAGGCGGCCAAGGCTATGCGGACGGCCCTGGACTACCACGATCAGCACGAGTGGCTCTACGGGCGGAGTGGAGGCAGGGGGGCTCGCTCCGCCAGGTAGGGCCGCTTCGCCCCAGGAGAGGGAATCGCTTTGGTAGGGGCGGGTTTCAAACCCGCCCCTACCGTTGTTTATGGGCCCCTTCAAAGGCGACCAGCAGGGCCGTTACGTTGTCGTTGCTGCCGGCGGCGATGGACGCCTCGATGAGGGCGTCCACGGCCCCCTGGCCTGGGAAGCGCTGGAGAACCCTGGCTAGGGCCTGGTCGCTCAGGAAACCGCACAGGCCGTCGGTGCACAGGAGAAGACGGTCGCCCGGCTCCAGGGGCTGGGTCCTGGTAAAGGGGACGATGGGCTCGCCCAGGCCCACGGTCTGGGTGATGACGTTGAGCATGGGGTGACGCTCGGCGTCCTGGGGCGTCAGGAGCCCGCGCCGCACCTGCTCCGCCACCCAGGAGTGGTCCTCGGTCAACTGGGCCAGATTTCCCTGGCGGAACAGGTAGGCCCGGCTATCGCCAACGTGGCCCAGGTAGAGTGCGTCCCCCGCGAGCAGGGCCGCGGTGACGGTGGTGGCCATTCCGGGCGCTTCGAAGCCCCGAAGCCGTGCACGTCTGGCCGAGGCCGCGCGATGGATTGCCTGGTTCATCTCGCGCAGAGTCTCGGCCAGGGAGGCCTCCAGGGAGGCAGGAGGCAGCGGCGTTTGCTGGGTCGCCTGGGCCTTATAGGCCCCAAGGAGCAGCTCCACCGCCAGGGCGCTGGCCACCTCCCCCGTCTCGTGTCCACCCAGGCCGTCGGCCACCACGTACACACCGTCAAGACCCGGCCGCGTTTGCGGCGTCTCCAGGGCGCCCAGGGAGTCCTCGTTCTTCTCTCGAACGGGGCCCTTCTCGCTGCGCATCTCCAGCCAAGGGCGGAGGGCCATCAGGCATACCTCCTACTGGCGTCGGGCCTCCGCCCTCCGTGATCACCCTGGGCTCCGGCAGCCGACGGATGTTCCCATGATAGCGTGAAACGCCTCCGCTGCGGAGCACCCGGCCAGCGGCGAAAGACTTTACTGAACGTGGGTGCAGGGCACGCCCTGCTTGTGCAAAGCTGGTGGGAGGGTATAATCCTGGTAACTCCCACCAGGAGGATGCCATGAAGCTGGTGCTCTACAACGACTTCCAGCCAGGTCTGCTGGCAGACCAACGGGTGGTCGACATCTCCCAGGCGACGGCCAACCTGGCGGGAGGACCGCCTCAGGAGGTGATGGCGCGCATCATTGCCAACCACGCCTCTTTGCGTGCGCAGTTGGAGCGGCTGGAGCGTGAGGGCCGTGGTGCGCCCCTCTCCAGCGTGCGGCTGCGCTCCCCGTTGCCCCGTCCGGGCAAGATCCTCTGTGCCATCGGGAACTACAGGGAGGGGACTGGGCGGGAAGCCCAACCGGTGGACTTCTTCCTCAAGTCGCCTGATGCCGTCATCGGCCCAGGAGACACCGTGGTGCTGCCGGAGCGACAGCACACCGTCTTTCACCACGAGGCGGAGCTGGCGGTGGTTATCGGCAAGAGGGCCCACCAGGTGAAGGCCGCTGAAGCGATGGGGTACGTCTTCGGCTACACGGGCTTTATGGACGTATCGGGCAGGGGAGGCATCGGCAGGTCGGGGAGCGCCAGCTTCCTGGGCAAGTCCTACGACACCTTCGCGCCCCTGGGCCCGTGCATCGTGACCGCGGACGCCATACCCGACCCTCACCGGCTGGCGGTGAAGTACAGGGTCAACGGCGAGCTTCGCCATGACTACAACACCAGCGACATGGAGCACCCCATCCCCGAGCTCATCGAGTTCGCCAGCTCGGTGATGACGCTGCTGCCTGGGGACGTCATCGCCTGCGGCACCAACCATCAGGGTCTTGGCCCCCTGCAGGATGGCGACGTGGGGGAGATCGAGATCGAGGGGATCGGGCGTTTCGCCATCCACGTGGCGGACCCGCTGAAGCGTTCCTGGCCTCGGGGGGTGGACCAAGCGGCGGCGGCTCGAGTTCGCGAGGGTGGACTGCTGCTGGATGGCAGGCAATAGGCCTGGGCTTCTCTAGGGTGTCAGGCTGAATACCTCCTTGACAAAACGGTGGCGAGTTTGATATACTAGTGAGTGGCGCTCGTGCCCCTGGGCACAGCGACTATTGCGGTAGGCCTAGGCCTCCGCGCACAGGGTGCGAAAGCCCCTTAAGGAGTGTGTCGTATGGCTGCTATGTCTCAAGCTCCAATTGTGTCCCGCGTCACTTTCAAGTTCCCCGCCGTTTCCTTCCGCCGCATTGTGTCTCCAGGTGACAATTCCGACCGCCGCACCTACATGGCAGTCGTGAATGTGTTTGACCTGCCGAACCTGACCAAGTGGCGTCGCATCAACGTACGTGACGCGCGAGAGGCTGGTCGTGTGCCTCGCGAGATCAGAAAGAGCCTGGAAGACAGTCCTACTACGTTCTTCTTCCTCAACCGGGGACTGTTGCTGTCCGTGGGCTCGGTGAGCTTCAACACAGAGACCCACGAGGTAGCGATTGAGCTTCAGGATCCCGACCGTCACGGTCTGGGTGATGGTGGGCACACCTACTTGGTGGTTCGGTCTTTCTGCGACGGGAAGGTCCGCGACGCACTTGACGCCCAGGCCCAACCCTACGTCCGCGTTGAGATCTTGGAGGGCTTTTCTGCGGAGGACGTACGGGATATCGTGGAAGCACGGAACACGTCGAACCAAGTCCGTGACCAGAGCCTGGCGGAGTTGGCCCACGAGTTCGATAAGCTCAAAGGCGCCCTGGAGGGCCAGATGTACGCTGAT
>SHYH01000023.1 GCA_009692865.1 Dehalococcoidia bacterium | reverse complement strand
GCCTTCCAAGCAGGTTGTCGTGGGTTCAATTCCCATCTCCCGCTCCAGCCAGAAACCAACACACTGGTTGAGATTACCGACCTAAGGCCTTAATAGCTTTCCATGGATGATCTAAGCCGCCTGCGCCTCCAGTACGAACACAGCCGAGCCACCTGCAGCCTGTGCCGGCGCATGGGAACTGTTGGCGAGGACCTGAAGCTCTACCTTACCGAAGCCATCCCACCCCAGGTGTTCTTCCGCTGCGTCGACCCCTTGGCCTGCCGGAGACGGGCGGGCAGCGCAGGGACGTCCATTCTCAACTCCCCCGAAACCGACAAACGGTTGTGTTGACCCTGCCCCAGTCGAGGACTAGAACGAGGGTGGCACGCATTCCACCTCGGATAAAGGAGGGGGTATGTACTCAAGCCTCATCGGAAAGATCGAGAAGGCCCTGCGGTACGCCATGGAGCCCCATCAAGTGAGCATCCACCAGCTCTTAGCGACTTTCCGACGAGACCATAGCGAGTACGATGTGGCTTATGTCGACGGGAAGTGGCAGTGTACCTGCGCTTTTTTCGAAGGCTACACCACCTGCAGCCACACGATGGCCCTGCAGCGCACCCTCGGGATGATGGTCCCAGAGGAGCTACCCACCAGGGTACCCCCTGGACCGGCTGTGCACAAAAAGTCTTGTTCAGGTCTGCAGTCCTAGGTTGACCCTGCGGTTCCACCATCCCCCTGGCCCCCTTCCTTCCAGGAAGGGGGCCAGGTCTTAGATATGGGGGACACCCCCATGCCCCCAGCAAAGGGGCTTCGCCCCTCTGCACTCCCCTTTCTCCGCATCCGTTAGTTCCTCACCAGCATTTCCGGTTGGCAGTGGCGGCAGTAGGTGGTGATGCGCTGGTTGGCGGTAACCTCCGCTAGAGGATGCCCGCAGACGAGGCAGGGCTGGCCGCCCTTGTTGTGGACCTTGAGGGAATCCCGCACCTTGATGTGAATGGAATCCCCCATGCGCTTCCGCAGGATGGGGAGGGCCTCCCTGGGCACCCGGTAGACCGCTTCGTGCAGTCGGCGCAGTCCGTCGGGGCTCAGGCCGCTGCGCTTGTGGAAAGGGAAGAGCCCAGCGCCGAAGCAGATCTCGTCGGTGTAGGCGTTGCCGATGCCAATCACCACCTTGCCTCTCGTCATCACCCCCTTGATCTCACCGGGGTATCGCCTCAGGCGACCGGAAAACTCCTCAAAGGTGAGGGGCTCGTCCAGCACGTCGGGGCCCTGCTCCATAAGGCGAGGCACCTGGGGCAACTGGTCCGGGGTGATGTAGTAGACCATCCCCATCTTCCGCTCGTCCAGGTAGCGGAGCTGCCACCCGTCGGAGAGGGTGAGGAGGATGAAGGTGCGCTTGGCAACCCGCTCGGTGGGGTCGCAGTGCTGCAAGGCGCCCGTGAGCATGGTGTTGATGACGAGGAGGCGCTCCCCCGACAGGTGGGCCAACAGGAATTTGCCACGGCGGGAAAACCCCTGGAAGGCTTTTCCTACGACGTCGCCCTCGAAATCCGGGGTTGCCAGAGAGCGCAAGACCAAGGGCCGGGCGACGCGGGCCTCCACTATGACCGCCAGGTCTGGCGCCTCCGGCATGGACCCTCCGTGATAGTGAGCAGCAGGACTCCAATATAGAGGTGTTTCGGGGGACACGCTCAGCAATCCTCTTTAAGGCAGCCGTCAACGGAACTTTGGCTTCCTTCCATACATCCACGAGATCCTGGTCCCAGGCATTTCGCCAGAGTTCCGGGCAACTGTTGACAAACCAGTTCTTCCAACTTAGTATTATGGCGTTCAAAACACGAGGAACGGAGGTGGACCATGCCGAAGCCTGCCCCAACAGTCGATGAGGTGACGAAGCCTTTTTGGGACGCCTGTAACCAGCGGAAGCTGACAGTACAACACTGCTCGAACTGCAACAGGTTCCAATACCCTCCGGAAAAGACGTGTGCAAACTGCGGCAACGAAAAGAGTCTGACGTGGCGTGAGGTGAGCGGACGTGGCACGATAATTACGTACACCGTGATGCACGACGTCCGCCAAAGGACATTCCAGGCCGATCAGCCCTTCAACATCGCGGTGATAGCGCTGGAGGATGACCCGGCTGTCAAAGTCTTCTCCAACCTTCCGGGGACTCCAGTGGACAAAGTCCCGGTGGGGGCCCGTGTCAAGGTGGAGTTTCAGGCGGTGCATACGGGCCAACTGGTTCCCGAGTGGCGGGTTGTAAGTTAGACCAGTCAGGCGTCACAGATCGGAAGTTACTCACAGAAAGGGGTATACCATGGCACCAACGCAAAATGCGCCAGCCTCAGTCTATCGAAGGAAGGACAAACTGGGGGTATGGGAGCACAGGGGAAAGGTAGCGGCCGTCGGAGTTGGGCACTCCCCGGCTGACCGGCGCTGGGACGGAACTCTTGAGACCAGCCTGGGGGCCTACAGCCTCATTGCGGCCCAAAAGGCCCTGGACGACGCGGGGGTTAAGAAGGAACAGATTGACGGCGTCGTTGCCGTTCCAACGGGCCTGGGGGACGCTTGGGGACCAGAGCGCCCGTACTTCGCCCCGCCCTACGACAGCGAGGACGGCCTCAGCGGTGTGAGCGCGGACTGGCTGGTCAAGAACCTGGGGCTGAAAAATGTCAAGTGGACCTCGCATGGTCCAGGATGTATCTCAAACGCCATGAACGTTGCAGCCCAGGGCATCGGTGACGGGATGGCCCACACGGTCCTGGTGCTGCGGGCCACCGGCAACAATCCTGGCCGGTACCACCAGTCGGGAACGCCCACTGCGGACTTCACTAAGGGGCCCCAGACGTGGGAGGCTCTCTATGGCTGGCCGGGGGGAATCCCGCAGTTTGGCGCGGGCTTCGAGGAGTACTGCCGTAAGTACGGCACCAACCACGACAGGTTGGCCCCCTTCGTGGTGAACCTGCGCAGGAACGGCCTTATGATGCCGGAGGGGTACTACTCCCAGCATCGGCCGGACCCCCTCACCGTGGAGGACTACCTGGCCTCGCGGTGGATATCCAAGCCTATGGGCATCAACGATTGCGACATGCCGATTCAAGCTGTCGCGTGCTACCTCGTGACCACCGCCGAGCGGGCCAAGGACATGAAGCAGAAGCCCGTCTACATCCTTAACCATGGCACGTGGGCGTCCAAGGCACGGAGTGTCTATCAGACCCTGGCGGAGACCGAGGAGTGGACCGACAGCATGGCCCACATGATGTACGAGGGCGCGGGGATCGCCCCCAAGGATCTGGACATATTCAACGCGTACGATGGCTTCACCCTTTTCACCCAGTACTTCCTGGAGGCCTTCCAGTGGCACGGCGTGAAGAGGGGAGAGGCGCACGACTTCTACGCCGGCGACATCAGCGTTGAGGGGCCTCATCCCCTCCTGCCCAGCGGTGGGAACAACGGCAGCGGACGTTCCCGCTACTGGCACTACACCGATACCATTCAGCAGTTGCAGGGTCGGGCGGGAAAGAGGCAGGTCAACATCAAGGCTGAGACCGGCCTTGCCGGTGGTCCTCTGCCCGCGAGCGGCAACTGGATGATGTTCAGCAACAGTCCTGACTAGACATCCGCTTCGGCGCAGTGGCTTAACTAACCTGGGGGCCTCCTCACTACTGAGTGAGGAGGCCCCCAGGTGCATTTTGGCTCCTTGGGCAGGGTGGTCCACCGATCCGTGATGCCGAATACGGCACAAGTCGAGTGTCTTTGACACCGATGCGGGGATACGGGGCTGCCGACCAGTCGGGGTGTAATACCTACGGCTTGCAACTACGAATCGAAGATGTTCCTTAAGGTGGGGCGACGTAGGCTGAGGCAAGCGTGGGCGTCCTGTGGGGCGCCAGGGCCTTCCAAAACAACAAACCCAGTCCCGCTCAGGCGGGACTGGGTTTGTTGTTTCTGCGTATGAGGGCCCAGATGCTTACTCCAGGAAGTCCTTGAGACGCTTGGAGCGGCTGGGGTGACGGAGTTTTCGCAGGGCCTTGGCCTCAATCTGGCGAATGCGCTCACGGGTGACGCCGAACTCGCGGCCCACACCCTCCAGGGTGCGGCTGCGGCCGTCCTCCAGGCCAAAACGCAGCTGCAGGACCCGCCGCTCGCGCTCGGTCAGGGTGTTGAGCACCTCCTGCACCTGCTCCTTGAGAAGCCGGTAGGAGGCGGCGTCGGAGGGTGCCAGGGTGGAGCGGTCCTCGATGAAGTCGCCCAGGTGGCTGTCCTCCTCCTCACCGATAGGGGTCTCCAGGGAGACAGGCTCCTGGGAGATTTTGAGAACTTCTCGCACCTTGTCTGCGGTGAACTCCATGGCCTTGCCGATCTCGTCGCTGCTGGGCTCGCGCCCAAACTCCTGGACCAGGCGGCGCTGGTGGCGCATGAGCTTGTTGATGGTCTCCACCATGTGGACCGGGATGCGGATGGTGCGGGCCTGGTCGGCGATGGCCCGGGTGATGGCCTGGCGGATCCACCAGGTGGCATAGGTGCTGAACTTGTACCCCTTGCGGTAGTCGAACTTCTCGACCGCCCGGATCAGGCCGATGTTCCCCTCCTGGATCAGGTCCAGTAGGGACATGCCCCGGCCGATGTACTTCTTGGCAACGCTGACCACGAGGCGAAGGTTAGCCTCCGCCAGGTGTTTCTCTGCACGGAGCCCCTCGTCCTGCAGGCGAGTTAGATGGGCGCTGAACTGGGGCTCCGAAGCATACAGGTCCTCCAACACCTCGCCCGAGGACACCTGGCGCGCCAGGACCTCCAGAGGGCGCTCCCCATCCACCACGTCCAGGACCTCAGGGGGGAGGACGCGGCTGTTGAGGGAGAGCTTGAGGAAAGCCGAGGCTACGGTGGGCGCCTCTTGGCCCAACTCCTGGGCCAGGCGCTCGAATAACTCCTGGTCCATCTCGCCGTCGATGACGGATCGGAACCGCGGGTGGAGCATCACTTGGGCCAGGTTCAGGTCCTCCCCCAGTCCCATGTCCCTCCCCAGGGCCTTGACCAGCGGCAGGGCGTCACCAATGGACTGAATCATGGCTTGGATGGCCTGGGCAGCCATCACCGGTCGGCCCTCCGGGCCGGCCAGCTCCTTCATGACGCGGGCGACATGCCCGCCCGCCTCCATGCGGCGGGCCAGGATGCGCTCATCCTTGGCGGTGAGCAGAGGGACGCGCCCGATCTCCCTGAGGTACATGCGGACCGGGTCGTCAATGACCTCCATGCCCTCCATCTGGGCGGCTTCGGCCTCCAGGTCGGGCTCCGCCAGTTCCTCTTCCTGCACGACCCAGGGAGCGCTTTTCAAAGCCTTGTCCACCATCAGGTCCAGGTCTTCCTCTTCCTGTGGTTCCGCCGGCGCAAACACCCCCACCTCGGCCTTAGCCGTTGCGGCGCGGGGGCGAGGCGCTTGGAGGCTGTCTAACTCCCCCTCCTCTTCGTCCGTATCGATCTCTTCCTCTTCGATCTCCTCCTCTTCCTCTTCGATCTCTTCAGGGGCGTTCTGTTGCTTGGCCATACTTTTAGGACCTCCTCTGCTGGCGGAATAGCCTAAGCAGCTCCTCGTTGGTCTTCAGCGTTTGCTCCTCCCAGCCCTCTTCCACGACCTCTTCGCCGGTCAATGCCTGACTCTCCTGAAGCTTGGCCTCCCGTAGACGCCGTTCTTGAAGACGACGAAAAACTTCGCGGACGGCCTGCTCCCGCTCTGGGATCTCCAGGGAGTGAAGGGGTTTGTTCAGGAGTGTGGTGAGATGACTTGCGAGAAGGGGATCAATATCCCTTTCCAACTCTTTTATTGTAGCACACTCAATCCATCGCTTACAGAGCTCCCGGTTGTCAGGCCGCGCGAACAGTTCCGGAGATATGCCGGAAGCTACCTTCCCCAGCTCGGGGTGCTGGAGGAGAAGGGCCAGGGCGTACTCCTCCAGGGGGTCTTCCTGGGCAAGCGTGAAGGGGGACACGGCCGTTCGACGCTGGGGGCTGTCCGCCGGACGCCGGGGTTGACCTCGCACCGCCCCTATGCTGGCCTCGAGCACCTGGCGGCTTACCCCCAAGAGATCCGCTACCCGCTGGAAGTAGCGGTCCTGCTCCACGAAGTTCTCAACGTGGCTGTACACCAGAGGTACCAGGCGTTCCGCCGCCTGGGCCTTTCCCTCGGGGCTCGTCAGGTCATACTGGGCCGTCATGACCTGGAGCAGGTACTCCAGCAGGGGCGCCGCCCCACTCACCAGTCGCTCCCACTCCTGAGGGTCTTCGCGCACCACCTGGTCCGGGTCCCTCCCCTGGGGCAGGAGGGCCACTCGCAGAGAGAACTGCTGGACGGGCTGGGCGAAGATCTCCCCGGCCCGGGCCGAGCGCGCCACACTGGTCCGGCGCACCTCCTGGAAGGAACGGGCCGCCTCCTCCAGCCGTTGGAGGGTGGCCGCCTGTCCGGCTGCGTCGGGGTCCAAAGCCAACACAAAGGCTGCGGAGAACCGCCGAAGGCTGGCCATCTGCTCTTTTGTGAGGGCCGTCCCCATGGAGGCTACGACGTTGGTGAACCCGTGCTGATGGGCGGAGATGGCGTCCATGTACCCTTCTACAATTACGCCCACGCCCTGCCGGCGGATTGGTTCGATGGCCTGGTCGAGGCCGTAGAGGGTGCCCCCCTTGTCGAAGACGGGCGTCCGTGGTGTGTTCAGGTACTTGGGGGGCGTGGCGTCCAACTGGCGCGCGCCAAAGCCCGTGACCCTCCCCTCTAGGTCGCGGATGGGGTACATGACACGATTGCGAAACTGGTCGTGCTTCTCCCTGCCATCGCCCCTGATGAGGCCCGCAGCCTCCAACTCCTCCTCGGCGTAGCCCAGGCCCTTCAGATGTCGCGTCAATGCGTAAGGGTC
Organism: Dehalococcoidia bacterium; assembly: GCA_009692865.1. Taxonomy (GTDB): domain Bacteria; phylum Chloroflexota; class Dehalococcoidia; order Lucifugimonadales; genus SHYH01. The sequence continues at coordinate 12,548 of SHYH01000023.1, read as the reverse complement.
GGTTGGGCTGTAGCCCAAAAGGAATGCTTGAATCGCATCGAGGGAGACTCCTCGCCCCGCAAGATACCGGTGCGCCACCTCCCCTTCCGGCGAGAGGAGACGCTCCTGGTAGAAGCGGGCTGCCTCCTGGTTGGCGCTGTACAGCCGTAGATGAGGAGAGGGGCCTGTCCTCTGGGGGAGCGGGACCCCCGCCTCCTGCGCCAGACGCCGCAGGGCCTCGGGGAACTCCAGGCCCTCCTTGCGCTGGATGAAGGCGAAGACGTCACCCCCCGTGGCGCAGGCCCCAAAGCAGCGCCACGTCTGCGTCTGGGGGAAGACGTAGAAGGAGGGGGTGCGCTCCTGGTGGAAAGGACACAGGGCACGGTGGTTGCGCCCCGCCTTTTGCAGGGGAACGTAGCGGGTCACCACATCCACAATATCCAGCCGCTGTTTTACCTGGTCAACGGTGGTCATAGACGCTTTTCGACCATCCCCCTGCCCCCTTCTGGCCAGGAAGGGGGATGAATTCATGTCTGAGGAACACCCTCCGACTCCCGGCAGAGGGGCAAAGCCCCTCTGCACTCCCCCTTTTTCATGATCCTGCTAGGCACTAGAGCTACCACCCCTTGAAGGGGGCGGAGATGCTCGCGCTCAGACGCTCGGCCTGAAGGAGGGCGTACCGGTCCGTCATACCGGAGACGTAGTCCACCGCCCTCTGCTCGGGAGGATCCTCCGGAAGGCCGTACTCCAGGGGGACCTCCTCCGAATGGTGACAGTAGTGATGATACAGGAGATCCATGATCTTGCGGGCGGCCTGCCCCTTCTCGCCCTCGCCCGCAGGCAGGTAGACCCGATCGAAGAGGAACTCCCGCAGGGGCACCAGGACCCGATAGACCTCAGGAGTCAGGTTGATGAAGGGCGTGATGGAGGGAGGGAGGGGCGCCTCCCCCGTGGCCGCCCATGAGGCCACAATGGCGCTGGAGACCATGCTGTTGATGCGCTGGGAGGAGCGGGACCCCAGATGCTCCATTACCTGTACGGGTAGGTCATCTTCCTGGATCACCCCTGCTCGAAGGGCGTCGTCAATGTCGTGGTTCAGGTAGGCCAGGGCATCGGCCAGGCGGCACACCTGGGCCTCAAGGGTGAGGCCCTCGGGCATCGCACCGTCGGCCAGGAAGTCGCCGCGAGGCTTGGAGTGGTGAAGGATCCCCTGGCGCACCTCCCAGGTGAGGTTCAGGCCGTGGCCGTCCTTCTCAAGAATGTCTACGATGCGGAGGCTCTGCTGGCTGTGGCGGAATCCCTGGGGAGAGAGGTGGTCCAGCATCTCCTCCCCAAGGTGGCCGAAGGGCGTGTGCCCAAGATCGTGCCCCAGGGCGATGGCCTCAGTGAGGTCCTCGTTCAGGTTGAGGGCGCGGCTGATGGTGCGGGCGATCTGGGCCACTTCCAGGGTGTGGGTCAGGCGGGTGGCAAAGTGGTCCCCCAGGGGCGCCAGGAACACCTGGGTCTTGTGCTTGAGGCGACGGAAGGCCTTGGTATGGAGGATGCGGTCGCGGTCCCGCTGGAACTCGGTCCGCATGGGAGAGGGCACTTCGGCCTGAGCCCGGCCCTTTCCGGCCGCCGAGCGGACAGCGTAGGGGGAGAGGGCCTCCTCGCGGGCCTCTAGGCGGTGCCGGATGGCGCTGCTCGTCGAGGGGAGCATGAGTAACCCCCTAGACCAGATATGATGCCAATTGCGCGAAACCGTTCAAGTGCCGGGAGCCAGCTAATGCCCAGCATCAACTGCGGCGCGCCGTCAGGCGCGTCCGCTGCAAGGCATTGCTATGCGTCGCTGTTCGCAAGCAGAAACTCCAACTGCCATCTTGCCTATACGTGTTGATCTAGCAGAATCGTGTTTCCATCTGGATCAACAATCATAAGGCTAGCCGGGTCGGTAGTGGTTTCGTCTGCTTCTGAAATCATGTTTACGCCACGATCTTTGAGCTGGCGCTGCAACGGTCGAATGGCCGTGAATTCTCTGAGTGGCTGAGCATCGCTACTCCAGCCCGGGTTGAAGGTGAGAATGTTCTTATCGAACATGTCTTGAAACAGCCCGATAGTGTGGCCGCCATTCCTAAGAATTAGCCAATTTTGCGATTGATCTCCTAGGGCTACTGTCAAACCTAGCTTTTCGTAAAACAGCTTCGACACCTCGATATCTATTTCAGCCAAGCTAACAGAGAAAGCTCCCAGCTCCATAATCTCCTCCCATGTTGTGTTCCATACGCATAACGGTTTACCTATCGACCGCACGATTCGCAAAATACGATTGTACAAGCTAGAGAACACATCTTTGAAAGCAGAGGCGATTGGGTCGCAACTCAGGACATTTCAGACTGTTGCGTCGAGGCAGCGTCATCCTACAGGGTTCCCCTACTCCTGGGGGAGCTTGCCCAGCTTCCGGCTGACGATCAGCACGTCCCCCGCCTGCACCGTGGGCCTCACCTTTCTGGGATGTTCGGCGCCCCGCCCAGGGTGGTGATGGCGCGAGCCTGTACGACGTAGATCTCACCCTTCTCGATGGCCCACTCGATGTCCTGGGGATGTCCGTACAACGCCTCAATGCGCTTGCCCAGCAAACAGAGGGCCATTACCTGCTCGCCGGTGATCTTCGGCGCGCCCTGCAGAGCGGGGGGAATGTCCTCCTGGATGTTGGCCTCGTCCCAGGTGGCGCTGAGGTCTGAATTGCGAGTGATTTTCCACTCTTGGCGGGCTATCGTTCTCTCGATCACCCTGCCCGTGCTCTTCTCCACAATGAACAGGTCGGGGGTCAGCTCGCCGGAGACCAGGGCCTCTCCCAGGCCGTAAACGGCTTCGATGGCCATCTTGGAGGTGTTGTTGGACACGGGCTCAACGGTGAACATGACGCCCGCGGCCTCCGCCTGGACCATCCGTTGGACAACGACGGCGATGCCCACGGCCAGGTGTTCGAAACCCCGCCTCGTGCGGTAGAAGATGGCCTGGGGCTCGTAGAGGGAGGCCCAGCAGGCTTGAACGGCCTTCACCACCTGTTGAGGGCCCACGACGTTGAGGAAGGTGGACTGCTGGCCCGCAAAGGAGGCCTCCGGAAGGTCCTCGGCAGTGGCGGAGGAGCGAACGGCAACGGGGCCGCCGCCCAGGGCCTGGTAGGCCTCGGTGATCTGGCCTGCCACCCCTTCAGGCAGAGGCGCGCCGAGGATGACGTCCTTGACGCGAGCGGAGGCCTGGTTCAGCACCTCCGGATTGTTGGCGTCCAGGCTGCGAAGGTGGCGAGCGATGGGGGAGGTGAGGTTGGCCTGATCGAGGAAGGAAGAGTAGGTCTGAGCGGTGACCAGAAAGCCTGGCGGAACGGGGATGCCGGCATTGGTCAGCTCCCCCAGATTAGCCCCCTTGCCGCCGACTCGCCCAACGTCCTCCTTGCCTACATCATGGAACCAAACGACAGCCGCTTTCTTGCCGACGATGCTCATGGCGCACGCTCCGGACCAGGTTTTCCGCGCGGGGCCTACCACCTCATGCCTCGTCGGTAGAGGTAAGCCCGCCGAGAGGGTCTGAACCCCTCGCCCCTGTGTATGCCAGGGTGTAACGTCACGAGAGCGCTTCGAGAGGGTTTCCGCCACCAGCAAGACGGGCCTGCTGGGAAGAAGGCGGGCCGATTATACCACAGAAGTTTTCGGGCCAACACACGGCCCTCCCACGGCGCCCCAAAGAGCGGCCTGCAGGTCAAGATTTACAATCGAGGAAGGCCAACCTATAATGGGCCTCAGCTTGTAACCCGCCGTGACCCATTCCCAAGGAGGTGTCCTTATGCCTGACGTTGGAGACCCGGCCCCTGACTTCTCTCTTCGCGGCAGCACCAATGAGACCGTGACCCTGAGCCAGTTCAAGGGGAAAAAGAATGTCATCCTGTCCTGGCACGTCGCCACCTTCACCGGCGGTTGAACGCAGCAGTGCGCCTCGTTCCAGTCGCAGAATCGACGGTTCGAGGAGAAGGATACCCAGGTCCTGGGTATGAGCGTTGACCCCGTTGCAGCCCAGCGGGTCTGGACGGCTTCCATGGGAGTCAGCTACCCTGTCCTGTCCGATTTTCACCCTAAAGGCCAGGTCTCGGCAGCCTATGGCCTCTACAATGAGGAGCGGGGCGTCAGCCGGCGGGCCGTGGTGATCGTGGACAAGGAGGGGATCATCCGGTTCAAGAAGATCTATGACCAGACCACCGGGATACCCGACGCCAAGGACATCCTGGTCGAGCTGGAAAAGGCTGTGCCCTCCACGGTCAAGTAGGCCAGTTGCTTCCCGGAACGCATTTCGATCAAGCCGAGTGACGATGGCGAAGCACAACTGCAGGGGGCAACATGCCAACAGCTAACGTTAAAGGCCTGGGTACGCGGCAGGAGCCGTGGCTTCTGAAGACGCCGAGCGGGCAGTCGGATTTCCAGGCGTTTTGCGACGAAGCACTGAACCCGCCCGCCTTGGTTGTCTTGGTTGGTAAGACGGAGCTCCGCTACCATCTGCGCTGCGTGACAGACCTGCACGCAATGCTCAAATTGCACGGCGATTGGATGCCGCTGGGGAGCGCTGATGAGCAGAAGCCGGCAGCGGAGGAAACCGTTGAAGGGTGGGGCCGCTCGCCCAATAATCCAGTCGGCGGTTGGTACGGGCTGAAGAAGGGCCTACGCGGCCGCTTTGGCATGTACGTGCCGCCGGTGCTGCAAGCGTTGAAGCTGGCTGAGGTCGAGGATAAGCCGAGGAACAATCGCATGCGGGCGGTGTAATCGCATCCGGCGGCACTCGGCACGGGGGGACACTCCCCCAGACACCAACGCCCTGCAGAACCCCCCCCCACGTTGTGACCTGGGGGGGGGTTCTCTTATGATGGGGCCACACGTTCACCGCGAGGAGGGCATGTTTTGGAAGGACAGGAGTCACGACACCATTTCAAAGAGGGAGACCTGGCCTTCCTCATCGATCGCAAGGACCGGCGGTACATGGTTACCCTCGATGCCGCCAAGGCCTTTCACACCCACGTAGGGCTCCTCCAACACGCCGCCATCATCGGCCAGGAGCACGGCGCACGGCTTACCACCACCCTGGGGCAGACCCTTCTGGTGTTGCCTCCCACCCTGGAGGACTACATCACCAACATCCCACGGGCCACGCAGGTCATCTACCCCAAGGACCTGGGGGCCATCCTGGTGTACGGCGACATCTTTCCCGGGGCCAGGGTGGTGGAGGCGGGACTGGGCTCGGGGGCCCTGACCATCGCCCTGCTTCGAGGGGTGGGCCCCCAAGGGGCGGTCTTCTCCTACGAGGTGCGGGAGGACGTGGTGGAGCGGGCTCGCCGGAACATTCAAGCAGTTATTCCCGACGTCCACAACCTGACGATCCGCATAGGGGACGTGTACCAGGAGATTCAGGAACGCGACCTGGACCGGGTGGTGCTGGACCTTCCTGAGCCCTGGCAGGCGATACCCCAAGCGGCCGAGGCCCTGGCGCCGGGTGGCATCCTCCTGGCCTTTCTCCCCACGGCCCTCCAGGTGTACGAGCTGGGGATGGCCCTGCAGCAGCACCCCTCCTTTGACCTGGTGGAGAGCCGTGAGGTGATTGTCCGCCCGTGGCACGTTGCCCACCGCAGCGTGCGTCCGGTGCATCGCATGGTGGCCCACACGGGGTTCATCGTGACGGCGAGGAGGTGCGCCCCCACCAGAGCCGGCGCCCCACCCCCACCCAAGGACGCATCGTCTTCTAATGAAGACGATGCCGACGAGCCCTAGCAGGGCGCGGGAAAACTTTATCCGACCATCCCCCTTCCCCGAATCCTGCCAGCAGGGCGATCCCCCGGAGAAAGCGGCTTGACGACGGCCTAGGGCCGGAATAGGCTACGGGGTGTTCAACGGTTGCCTGTTTTAGGCTTGAAACGGAGCAAACCAGCGAGGAGGTGGAGCATGCCGACCATCAAGGCCAACAACATATCCATGTACTACGAGACCACCGGGCATCGCGGTCCCTGGGTCACCCTCATTCACGGCTCGGCGGACAACCACCGGGCCTGGGAGCTTCACGCTCCCGCCCTCGCAATCCGCTTTCGCGTCCTCACTTATGACGTCCGGGGGCACGGGCAGACGGAGACGCCCGCCTCTGTGCCGGTCACTCAGGACGTCAACGTGGAGGACCTGCGAGGACTGCTGGACGCCCTCCGCATTCGCCGCACAGCGGTGGTGGGCTACTCCATGGGAGGCGGCATCGCCCGCAACTTCGCGGCCGCTTACCCAGACAGGGTGTGGGCCGCGGTCCTCTCCAACGGCGGCGCTCGCCTGGACCAACCTGTGGACACCTCCCGAACGGCTGAGATGGCGAAGATGCGTGAAGAGCGCATCGCCTCCATTCGAGCCAAGGGGATGGCGGCCGTCTTCGACGGATGGATAGAGCAGGTGTACACGCCGGAGTTCATCCGAGCACGGCCGGAGATCGTCCAGTGGCACCGCCAGGTTTGCGTGTCCAACGACCCCGAGAAGTACCTTCGCACCATGGGCGGGGGCGGCGTGCCTTCCCAGGTGGACCTGAACAAGATCACCGCGCCCATGCTCCTCATTGTCGGCACCGGGGATGGGTACAATCCCGTTGAAGGCGCCCAGGAGTTCGCCCAGGCCCTCAAGGGAACCAAGCCGGAGACCATCCTCTTCCCCACCCGCCACGGCTCGCCTTTTGAGCGGCACGAGGAGTACATCCGCACCCTGCAGAAGTTCCTGGGGACTCACCGGCCTCAGCGGCAGATTGTCCAGCCTCTGCGCAAGGCCAAGAGGCGGCAACCGCAAGGCCGGCGCCTGGTCCGTACTGGAGCGAGGCGCTAACCGCCAATTCAGATTTGGAGCGGGTTGAGTTCCGACACATCGGGATTGAGTGTTGCGGGTTCTTTCGGAGAGGTAGGGGGAACCCTTTCTTGCAAGAAAGGGTTCCCCCTAAGCCCTTCTCAAAGAACTCTCCGCTCTTGCTCGTCCCAGGTGGCCGTTTCGGGGCTTTACCCTTTGAATAAGGTTCGGTCGGAGTTGAATTCGGGCTAGGCAGGCTCCCCTACTCCACCAGCCCTAAACGCACACTCACTACCGCCGCCTGGGTCCTGTCGGACACGCCCAGCTTGCCGATGATGCTTCCGACGTGCTTTTTCACCGTCACCTCCGCCAGGTTGAGCTCGCTGGCGATGGCCTTGTCCTGGGCCTCTAGCCTGCGATGCTTTGCCTGTGCCACGATCCTGCGATGCGCTGTGCGTATAGCTGCTCGGTACTTCAGGAGGCACGCGGGATGCCGGATGGCTCTGAATGACCTAGCGGTGGCTGGCTTGCCGCACCAAAGGCAGGTAAAATGGTAGAGCCTAGCAGCAGCACCCGTTGGCATGACTACTTCACCTCCTGTATGGTCTGGTCAAGGCAAATCTGGTGCCACGGCTAAAGAAGCCGGACGTGATGCGGAGCTTTCATGCGAACGAAAACAAGCAACTCCAGTGTACCGGATGGGCGGGGCTGGAAGCACCCAGCTGCATGGCGTCCATAGCCCGCGTACCGATGGTGCGGAGCCAACGTCTCTGACGTGAAACTGGTGGGCCGTCAGGGACTCGAACCCTGGACCTTGGGATTAAAAGTCCCCTGCTCTACCAACTGAGCTAACGGCCCGTGGCGTATCTATCGTAGCAGAGGGTATGGGGAGAGACAAGTGCATCACGTATGGAGGAGGGCGCCGCGTCCTTGCGCCGAAGGCAAGTGTTCGACTTTCGTAGGGCTACGGGGGCCGATTTACGACAACATATCCGCACCTTGGGGGCTGACAGGGCAGATCTTCGGATGGGGACGGGGTATTGACATGAGGTAACGGAGGCGGTAGAGTCGCACCTGCGGTTCCAAACGCGGGGGGGAGTGCGAGGTGGCCTGACCCACTCCTAGGGTCTTGACAAGCTGGAGGCCTCGGCTCACAATCCAACCCTGTACACACAATTTGACTTAGGAGGTGACGAATGCCAAGACCAGTCCCGGCCCCCGATCCGCTCAGCAAACCCTTCTGGGACGCCTGCGCCCAGGGCAAGCTGATGGTCCAGAAATGCACCATGTGCGACCGGAAGCAGTTCCCGCCGGAAGCGACGTGCCGAAATTGCGGGTGGGCTTTCAACCTGACCTGGATCCCGACGAGCGGGCGGGGCACAATTGTTGGCTATTCGGTGACCTACGACACCCGCATTAATGCGTGGGTGCCCGATCAGCCCTTCAACAATGCCGTGATCGCTCTGGAGGAGGACCCGGCGATTAAGTTCCACTCCAACCTTCCTGGGGTGAAAGTGAACGAGGTCCCGGTCGGGGCCAAGGTTGAGGTGTACTTTCTGGACCTGGAGGACGGCATCAAGCTTCCCGAGTGGAAGCTTGTGCATCACTAGCCCAAGTTATTCTTGCAGACGCCATGAAGAGACAGAGCAAACTGAGAAAGGAGTGAACCATGGCTAGGGAAACGGGATGGGAGCGAAGCAGAGATCCGGTGGGGATATGGGAGCACAGGGGGAAGGTCGCCCTTGCTTCCAGAGGGCACGCGCCAACGGACCGGCGCTGGGACGGCGTGAGCATGGACAAGACCCTGGGTGCCTACACGATCATCGCCGCCAATGCGGCGATAGAAGACGCCGGCATCAAGCCGTCTGATATTGACGGCATCATCACCTCCCCGGGCGGACAGCCCGGAGGGGCGCCCATCGGGGACACGTGGGGGCCTGTGCGGCCCTACTTTGCGCCGCCCTACAACACCGAGGACGGCCTCACTCAGGTGACCGGGGAGTGGCTGGCCCGGCAGATGGGCCTGAAGAACGTCAGGTACTTCAACTCCCATGGCGACACCATCTGGAACCTGATAGGCTTGGCCGCCCAGTGTGTGGGTGACGGTCGGTGTAATGTCGCCCTGGTGACGTACCCGACCGGCAACCTGGAGGGCCGATACCATCGGAACCCAGACACCCGCGTCCGCGGGCCGGCCCAGTGGTCCAGCCCCTGGGGTTGGGGGCTTTCAGGGCAGGGTTTCACCTTCGAACAGTACTGCCGCAAGTACGGCTCCAACCACGACCGTATGGCCCCCTTCGTCGTGCAAGAGCACAAGAACGGCCTCCTGTGGCCGGGCAGCTACTACGCCCAGCATGAGCCGCAGCCCTTCACCACGGAGGACTATCTCAACGGGCGTTGGATAGCCCAGAACCTGAGCATCTTCGATTGCGACCGGCCGGTCAATACTGCCGCGGCCTACATTGTCACCACCGCCGAGCGGGCCAGGGACATGAGGCACAAGCCGGTCTACATTCTTGACCACACGGAAAGCACGTTCCAGCCCCGAAGCCTGGTCCAGGATCTGGACGACACCGAGGCGTTTTGCAAGGTTCAGGCTGAGAGGTCCTACGCGGGCTCCGGGCTCCGGCCCAAGGACATCGACATCTTCCTGCCCTACGACGGCTTCGCCGTCTTCACCCAGTACTTCATTGAGGCCTTCCGGTGGCGCGGTGTGAATAAGGGAGAGGCCCATGACCTGTACGCCATGGATATCACCCCCCAGGGGCCGAATCCTTTGAACACCGGCGGTGGGAACATGGGGACCGGGCGCATGCGCACCGCCTTCTTCTCCGACCCCATCGAGCAGATCCAGGGGCGGGCCGGTGCGCGGCAGGCCAAGAAGGCCGAGATCGCCGTGACCCACGGTGTGTTGCCCGGCAACGCCGCCACCATCGTGATGAGCTCGACCCCTGGGTAGACCTCCGGTGTGAGCGGGACGAGTTAGAGGATGAGTATCCCCTATTGACACAGGGTGTGTCGGTAGGGGATACTCATCCTGAGGCGACGGCCCTTCGGGTTCGCGTCTACACACAAGAGGGAGCGTGGTAGTGGCAATTCTACTGAGTTTCGACATTGATGGCACCTTGGAGGTGGGGGACCCGCCTGGTGGCATAACCATGGAGATGGTGCGCCGGGCCTACGAGGCCGGTTACCTCATCGCAAGTTGCTCGGACCGGGCGCTCAGCAGCCAGAAGGCAATGTGGGCACGATATAACATTCCCGCAGTCTTCACCGCGTCCAAGCACCAGCTCCCCAATATGCGCGCGGCGATCACCGCCGACGCTTACTACCACATTGGCGACCGCGACACGGACGAACAGATCGCAGCGGAGAATGGGTTCGGCTTCTGGTGGAACCATGAGGGGGTCTCCGAGCCGTGGCTCACCTTGCAGACGCCCCATGGAGTACAGACGCCCGGTGGAGAGGACGTCTCGGGCTAACAGCAAAAAGGGGTAGGTGCTCAGAACGGGGAGGGGGCAAGGACTCAGGAGTTAGCCCCCTCCTCGTTCTTTGACTCCTCCTCTCTGAAGGCGCTCTTTCCTCGGAAGCGGGCAGTCCTGCTCCTCTCAACAAGTATCCAATAGCGACCAGACCTTCTGTTCCCTTGATCGTCGGGGCTCATGGGGGGAAACCCCTGAGCATCAACCACGGTTTCCTCGGCTGGCCGCGCTGCTCCAACACCCCCCACCACCGGACCTACGCCATTCTCCACACCTCTACCGGGCGACTTGCTTGATGGTGTCATCATCCCGAACAGGTTCGTTGGCGTTGTGATCGAGTTGACATTCCCTAGGGCCTGGCGTATCATTAGTTGATGGTTTCTGTAAAGGAGTTGACTTGTTGGCCCAGGAGGACGCAGGCGATTTCTGCGTGTCGCTCTACGTAACTGCAGAGCTTAGCACCGGCATCTTCGATGCAGCCGGTGAGGGCCTAGCCTATTCAGGAGGCTAGGCCCTCTTCTTTGTGCTCAACCCCCCAATCGGCCTCTGAAAAGAGCGCCTTCGGTCTCAAGGTCAATCGAGAGGCTACGAACGGGAGGGTGGGGCAGACAGCGGTCGGGACGCCGGAAATCAAGGAGGCCCCGATGGTCACAGAGGTAGCGGTTAACCGTGGACTGCGCGGGGTGTACTTTGACACCACCACGGCGAGCATGATTGATGGCGATGTAGGCAGGCTTATCTATCGAGGGTATGAAATTGGCGACCTGGCCCTGCACTCCACCGCAGAAGAGACCTTCTACCTTCTGCTGAAGGGAAAGCTGCCAACCCGGGCCGAGCTGGACGCCTTTGACGCGGAGATGAAGCAGAGCAGGCCCATTCCTGACTACGTGTATCAGGTCATTCGCCTTGTCCAGAAGGCCCACCCCATGGACGTGCTGCGGACCGCAGTGTCGGCTCTAGCGGCCACAGACCCGGATGTCGACGACAACTCTCTGGAGGCCACGCTCCGCAAAGGCATTCGCCTTACAGCCCAGGCGCCCACCATCGTGGCCGCCCACTATCGCATCCGCAACGGCCTGCCGCCCGTTCCCCCACACCCGAGCCTTAGCCACGCCGAGAACTTCCTCTATATGCTGTTCAATCAGAAGCCGGCCCCCGAAGACGCGAAGCTTATGGACACGGATTTTATCCTCCACGCCGAGCACGGCGCCAACGCCTCGGCCTTCGCCGCCCGGGTGGCAGCTGGGACAGCTGCAGACCTTCACGCCGCCGTTACGGCAGGCATCGCGACCCTCAAGGGTCCCATGCACGGCGGCGCCGCAGAAGCGGTGATGAAGATGGCCGTGGACATTGGCGAGGAGGACCATGCCCAGGAGTATGTGCGTCATGTACTGGAGAGCGGGGGAAGGGTGATGGGCTTCGGCCACCGGGTCTACCGGGTGGAGGACCCGCGCGCCCGCTACCTTCGCGACGGTTGCCGGCGTTTAGGAGAGCAGAAGGGGGACCCCAAGTGGTTTCGCATCCTCAGCCGTGTTGAGGATGCGATGCAGCCCTACCGGGCCCGAGGTATCTACGTCAACGTGGACTTTTGGGCCGGGGCCATCTACCACCTCCTGGGCATTCCCGAGGACCTGTTCATCTCCATCTTCGCGTTGGGCCGCGTCCCGGGGTGGACCCTTCAGGTCATGGAGCAGTACAGCAACAACATACTCATTCGTCCACTCCTTAAGTATGTTGGCCCCATGAACCTGAAGTACATCCCTATCGAACTACGGGGATAGCCATCTCGCAGCAACAGAAGGGAGCCGCCGTGAGCAACATGGAGCAGAGCCCCTTGGCAACACCCCAGTGCGCCCACTTCTGGATGATCGAGAGCCCCCGGGGGCCGTACAGCTCGGGGCTGTGCAAGTACTGTGGGGAGGCACGAGCGTTCCGCAACTCCCTTCCTTTGAGCCGATGGGACGGTGAGGTGGACAAAGGGAGCATCCCCGCAGTCCCCATCGTGGCTCCTCAGCCATAGCCAACCCCCGTTCTACCAGGGTCATGAGAATCCCTTTCGACCATCCCCCTTGCCCCCTTCCTGGCCAGGAAGGGGGCAAGGGGGATTATATTTGGGGGATACCCCCAGACTCCCTGCAAAGGGGCTTTGCCCCTCTGCACTCCCTTTTTTGGCAGCTTGCTAGGAAATCCAGGCGAGTGTTATGACCGTGGCTCTCCCGGTGCGGGAGCAGGTGCTCCAGGAGATTCAGGCCCAGGGGAGAAT
>SHYH01000022.1 GCA_009692865.1 Dehalococcoidia bacterium | reverse complement strand
GTCCTTGTCGCCCGTGAAGGGGTACCGCTGGGCTAGCTCGTCGGGGGGCATCATGCGGCCCATGAGGCGACCCAACTCGGCCAGCTCGTCCATGGTCTCGTCGTCCATGAGGGAGTCCAGCATCCCCTGGAGCTCCTTCTGCTGCTCTGGGGAGAGGCTCTCCATGAGAGATTGGGCCTGGGCCATGCGCTGCTGGATCTGCTCCATGAGCTCGTCCAGATTGGACGGCGGAGGATCTCCGAAGAGGCCGCCGTACTTCTCCATGAACCCCTGGAAGTTGGGTGCCTTCCCTTCGGCCCGGTCCCGGAGCATCTGGCTCAGGTCCCGGAGCATCTGCTTGAGGCCCTCCATCTGCTCGGGGCTCATTTGCTGGAGGGCCTGCTGCATGCCCTGGAAGTAGTTGTTCATCATCTGGCCCTTCAGGCTGTCCAGCAGCTCCTGGAACTTCTGCTGGGCCTGGGGGTCCATAAAGTCGTACTGGCCGAGCTGCTGGATCTGGCCCCCGACGCTCTCGGGAAGGTTGTTGAGGGCCTCCTGGTTTTTCTGGGCCCGGTTCTGCAGCATCTCCATGGGCTTCTGCATCTGCTCTTGCTGCTCGGGAGAGGCCTCCTGTAGGCGCTGCTGGGCCTCCTCCAGGCGACGATCGATGCCCTGGCGCTCCATCTCCTCGATCTCTTTGAGCTGCTCGCGCAGTTGGTCCATGACGGAGTCCAGGTTGTTCTGCTGGAGGTTCTGCTGCCGCTGCTGCCGCAGCCGCTCCATGAGGTCCCGCAGCCCCATTGTCCGCTGCTCCTGGCCCTGGTTGAGCCCGCGGCGGAACAGGTTCCGCAGGGCTCGGTTCACGTCACCGTGCTCCAGGACGTCTTTGGAGAGCTTTTCCAGGAGCTGGTCCTGGTCCACGTCGAAGATCTGCTGGCTGCCGTCCCAACGCGAGTAGCGGAAGTATTGGGGCATGGTCTCCTCCAAGGGGTAGAAGCCCGACCAATGGTGCTTCCCTATGATACTCCAAGGCCCCTGTCTGTCAACGATTGCTGAGGACAGTCGGCGGCCCTATAATCGGTCTCGTACGCCTTTGAACACCTCCGATTTTGACTACCCGCTTTCCCAGGAACTCATCGCCCAGACCCCGGTGGAGCCCCGAGACCACTCCCGTCTCCTGGTCGTGCACCGGGCCACTGGCCTTGTGGAGCATCGTCGTTTCTACCATCTGGTGGACTATCTACAGGCTGGCGACGTGCTGGTGTTCAACGATAGCCGTGTGCTTCGTGCCCGCCTCCACGGCCGGCGGCAGGACACCGGCACGCGCGTGGAGCTGCTGCTGGTGCGGCGCGTCGAGGCTGGCGTCTGGGAGTGCCTGGGCAAGCCGGGCCGGCGCTTGAAGTCTGGGGTGCGGCTAACGATAGAGGGCGATGGAGGGCCGGAGGCGGAGGTGGTGGAGGACCGAAGCGATGGCGTGCGCCTGGTGCGCTTTGCCGACGAGGCGGCCCTGGAGCGAGTGGGAGAGGTGCCCCTGCCGCCCTATATTCACGAGTCTCTGGGCAACCCCGAGCGGTACCAGACGGTCTACTCGCGAGTGCTGGGGAGCGTGGCGGCCCCCACGGCGGGGCTGCACTTTACCCCTGAGCTTCTGGAACGGTGCCGCGAGAGGGGAGTGGAGCTGGCCTTTGTGACCCTCCACATTGGGCTGGACACCTTCCGCCCCGTGCAGGAGGAGGACCCTCGCGAGCACAAGCTCCACACCGAGTACTTCGAACTGGGCGCCGAGGCGGCGGCGACCCTGAACCGCGCCAAGCAGGAGGGGCGGCGTATCATCGCCGTGGGGACGACGTCGGTGCGGGTGCTGGAGCAGGCGGCCCAGCGCTTTGCCACGGCGGAAGGGTGGCGCCTGGAGCCCTCCAGCGGGTGGGTGGGCCTGTTCATCCTGCCGGGCTATCGCTTCCAGGCCGTGGACGCCCTGGTGACTAACTTCCACCTGCCGCGCTCGACGCTGCTGATGCTGGTGTGCGCCTTCGCGGGTCACGACCTGGTGCTGCGGGCGTACGCGGAGGCGGTGCGAGAAGGGTACAGGTTTTACAGCTTTGGGGATGGGATGCTGATTGTGTAGTCTAACAAGCTGGCGGTTGAAAGTAGTACGCATGAGTGTTGGTATTACTAGCGAATACAGTATTACCGAGAGGGGCTAGTAAGATGGGCCAACATACCACGACAGTAACCTCCAAGGGGCAGGTCACTATTCCAGGCGAGCTGAGGCGGGCCTTGGGCATCAAGCCCAAGGACAGGATAGCCTTCGAGTTGGTGGAGGGGGAGATTCGGCTCAGGCCTGCCAAGTCAGTTGTGGAGGCCACCTATGGCGTTGTGAAGCCCATCAGTAGGCCTGAAGATTTCCAGGAGTTGCGGAGGGACTTTAAGGAAGGGGTGGCGGAAGAGGTTAGGGGGGAGGGGTGACTGTGCGGTTCCTGGATACCAATATCCTGCTGCGTCACCTGACTGGGGACGATCCCCTGAAGGCTCAAGCCTGCTCCCTTCTGCTTCAGCGTGTGGAGTGGGGGGAAGAGGTGGTGGAGACCTCGGATTGTGTGGTCTGGGAGACGGTCTTTGTCCTCCAGTCTCCACGTCCTTACGGACTCATGCGGGAGTGAATCCGCGAGCTCCTGGAGCCGCTCATCAACCTCCGGGGCCAACGCCTGCCCCACAAGTCCCTGTACACCAGGGTCTTTGATCTGTATTGCATTACCAGGCTCAGCTTTGCCGACGCCTACAACGCCGTGTACATGGAGGCTCGGGGCGTCATCGAGGTGTACAGCTACGATACCGATTTCGACCGTGGGGAGGGGATAAGCCGCGTGGAGCCGGAGGCGAGGTAGTTTGTCCAAGTGCCACAACACTGCTGATGGGATGATGGCGGTGTAAGGGAGAGAATGGTTCCTGTGCTTGCACACAAAAGGCACGACCAATGATCAAGTATATTTTCACTGGTACGGTTCACCCGGAGCGGGCTTACACCTCAATTTCGATTCCCATTCCGGTGAACGTTAGTTCCCCAGGGTTGCCTCCCTTTGATGTGCTGGTGAACGTAGCATTCGCTCAAATTGCCGCAGTGGTCGAGACCCGGGCGGAGGTGAAAGACCTAGCGACCCTATGAAACTACGTGGCCCAGGTTGTACAGGCACTTGTGGACGGGTACGGATATCGGGAGGGCCGCGGCTGCGACGTTGAGATCACGTCGGTCATAACGCCTAGTGGACAACAAGAGGTTTTCGGGATAGAGGTCACGGAGCTTCAGCATTCGAAATCCCAGCGCCCCGTGGTTTACGCCGAACTAGTGGGCTTGGTTCTGGACACTCAAAACCAACAAGCAGCAGGGGTGCTTCGGCAGGCGTTGGCAGACCTGCGAGAAACCATCAGGTCACCCATTGACACCGGGTTCCACTGCTTCCGTGCTGTTGAATGCCTGCGGCAATTCTTCGTCGAACCCGAGGATCCAGACGATAAAGGTTCATGGGAGCGAATGGGGGAGAAATTGGGGATAGAGCATTTCTGGACAGAGCCCATCAGACTGTTTGCAAGGCCACAGTGGCACGGCGGGTTTCCCTCCATGTCTGGGAACCAGCGAGTCGATATGATGATGCGTGCCTGGAAGGTGGTCGATCGGTTCATAGTTTATACCAAGAGCGGATATCAATCCTTTCCGGAGGACCAAATTCCCGAGTTTAGGTAGGGCGCTCACGCTTGGACGTCCGACGGAAACCAAGGGGGCCCTGGCAACGCCAGGGCCCTTCTTGCTACTTGTGGAGAGGGGTCAGCCTTACGCCCTCGCCCCCTACCCCTCCTTGACCAGCCGCCGCAGGACCGTCTGGAGGATGCCGCCGTTAGTATAGTAGTCTACCTCTACCTGGGTGTTCACCCGCGCTATGGCGGTGAATCGCACCCAAGTGCCATTCTCGCGGCGCGCCACCACCCTCAGCTCTTTGCTCGGCGTAAGGCCCTCCTCCAGGCCCAGGACGTGGTACACCTCGCGTCCCGTCAGGCCCAGGCTGCGGGCGTTTTGGCCACCTTGGAACTGGAGGGGCAGCACCCCCATGCCTATCAGGTTGGAGCGGTGGATGCGCTCGTAGGACTCGGCGATGGTGGCCTTGACCCCCAGCAGGTAGGGGCCCTTGGCGGCCCAGTCGCGGCTGGAGCCGGCGCCGTACTCCTTGCCGGCGATGATAATGAGGGGAGTTCCCTCGGCCTGGTAGCGCATGGCGGCGTCGTAGATGGTGGCCTGCTCCCCCTCAGGGAGCTTGAGGGCATAAGCGCCCTCGACGCCATCGAGCATCAGGTTTTTGAGGCGAATGTTGGCGAAGGTGCCGCGCATCATCACCTGGTGGTTGCCGCGTCGAGCGCCGTAGGAGTTGAAGTCCCTCCGCGGCGTGCCTTTGCCGGCGAGGTACTGGCCTGCGGGGCTGTTGGCGGCGATGTCCCCCGCGGGCGAGATGTGGTCGGTGGTCACCGAGTCGCCCAGGAGGGCCAGGACCCGGGCGCCCGCGATGCCCCTTAGAGGCCGGGGCTCTAGGGTGAGGTCCTGGAAGAAGGGTGGCTCCTGGACGTAGGTGGATTCGGGGTCCCACTGGTACAACTCGCCCTCGGAGGTGGGAAGGGCCTGCCACCGCTCCTCGCCCTCGAAGATGTGGCCATACTCGTGGCGGAACATCTCGGAGTCCAAGGCCTTATGGACGGTCTCCTGGATCTCCCGTTGGGAGGGCCAGATGTCCTTCAGGTACACGGGCTTGCCATCGCTGTCGTGGCCCAGGGGCTCGGTGGCGAAGTCGAAGTCCATGCGGCCTGCCAGGGCGTAGGCCACCACCAGCATGGGCGAGGCCAGGTAGTTGGCCTTGGTGTGGGGGTTGATGCGCCCCTCGAAATTGCGATTGCCTGAGAGGACCGAGGCCACCACCAGATCGCCCTGTTCGATGGCCTGGGCCACGGGCTCGGCCAAGGGGCCCGAGTTGCCGATGCAGGTGGTGCAGCCGTAGCCGACCAGGTTGAACCCCAGGGCATCCAGGTAGGGGGTGAGCCCGGCGGCCTTCAGGTAGTCGGTCACCACGCGGGAGCCCGGCGCCAGGGAGGTTTTGACCCAAGCGGGCACCTTGAGACCGGCCTCGACCGCCTTCTTGGCGATGAGGCCCGACCCAAGCATGACCGATGGGTTGGAGGTGTTGGTGCAGGAGGTGATGGCTGCAATGGCTACGGCCCCGTGGGTCAGCTCGAAGGACGGGCGGCTCCCATCCCAGTGAACAGCCTGTCGCTTGTCCAGGTCCTGTGGCTTGAGAGCGAACCCCTGCTCGGAAGTGGGCTTGGTCAGGTGGGCCAGGAAGCTCCCCTTGGCCTGGCTCAGGGGCACGCGGTCCTGGGGGCGTTTTGGCCCGGCCAGACTGGGCGCCACGGTGGACATGTCCAGCCCCAGGCGCTCGGAGAAGTGGGGTTCCGGCGTGCGGTCTGAGTGGAAGAGGCCTGCGGCCTTGGTGTACCGCTCCACCAGGTCCACCAGGCTTGCGTCGCGGCCGGTGAGGCGCAGGTAGGCGAGGGTCTCATCGTCCACGGGGAAGAAGCCGATGGTTGCGCCGTACTCCGGGCACATGTTGGCGATGGTGGCGCGGTCCGCGACGGCGAGCTTGCTCATGCCTGGGCCGTAGAACTCCACGAACTTGTCCACCACGCCGTGCTTGCGGAGCATCTCGGTGACGGTGAGGACCAGGTCGGTGGCGGTGGCCCCCTCGGGGAGCTCGCCCGTCAGCTTGAAGCCCACCACCTTGGGTGCCAGCATGTAGTAGGGCTGGCCCAGCATCACGGCCTCGGCCTCGATGCCGCCGACGCCCCATCCCACGACGCCCAGGCCGTTGATCATGGTGGTGTGGGAGTCGGTGCCGACGAGGGTGTCGGGGAAGGCGTAGGTCTCGTCGTCCTGGCGCTGGGACATCACCACCTGGGCCAGGTACTCCAGGTTGATCTGGTGGACGATGCCCATGCCTGGGGGTACCACGCGGAAGTTGGCGAGGGACTGTTGGGCCCACTTGAGGAAGGCGTACCGCTCGCCGTTGCGCTCGTACTCGCGGTCCACGTTGGCCAGGAAAGCGGTCGCCGTGCCGAAGACGTCCACCTGCACCGAGTGGTCAATGACCAGGTCAGCGGGCACCAGGGGGTTGATCTTGTTGGGGTCGGCCCCCAGGCGGGCCATGGCGCTCCGCATGGCCGCCAGGTCCACTACGGCGGGGATGCCCGTGAAGTCCTGCAGGATAACCCGCGCCATTTTGAGGGGCATGTTGACCTCGCCGGGGTCCGGCCGCCAGTGGGCCAGGGCCGCAACGTCCTCGGCCAGGACGTCGTAGCCGTTGACGTTGCGCAGCACGCTCTCCAGGAGGACCTTGATGGAGAAGGGCAGCCGCGACACCTGGGCGATGCCCTGGGCCTCCAGGGCGTTGATATCGAAGTAGGCCACGCGGCCTTGGGAGGTCTGAAGGGTGCGCTTGGCGCCGAAGGCGTCCTGATAGGCCATGCCATTTCCTCCCTCAAGGAGCTTGGAACGCCTTTAGTGTAGCACATTGGAGGGGGCCTGGCCCCTAGCTAACGCCTATCTGGGCTCGCGTCTAGCAGCGCCCCCTGCCGCACCTGTCCGCCCCGACTCCTTGGAGGGGCCGGGCCTCCAGGTTACGACGAGCGCCGCCGACGCAGGCCGCAACTACTATCAAAGCATAAGCGACCCGAGGCAGACGGCGAGCCAGCTGTATCTCTAAAACCTAATGCTGTACAGGATCGTGTCTATGAAGCCCTCCTGCTCCTCCCATAGTTCCGGCCAAGCCAGACCCTGCAATATGTACCTCTGCCCTCCTATAGAAAAGAATAACCACCGCTCTCTGTACGGCGTGCGCTGGACTTGTGTCGTAGCCTCGATCTCCAAGCCTATGAGGACGCCTGGTATGGGAGGGCAAACCAACTGTCGGCTCAACACCGTCACGCTGGCTCCGGGGACCGCATAGGCTTGTTTCCAATCATCTACATACTGATCTACTGTCCGGTAGGAGCCCTTGTTGTCTACCCAGATGAATACCCCGGCGGACACGTGATAGTCCTTAGTTGCTGGGATGGTCCCTTGGTACTTGTAAAACAGTGTTGTGCCATCGCTATAGTCGTAGAAGTGCCACTCTGAACCTTGCGGCAAGGCAACCGTATAGCCATAGGTGCTGTTCCGGTATGATTGGCCCTGCCTAACGGCGGGGACTGGTGGGCATTCATTCTCACCGTTAACGAGTTTGGCTATGTGGGGAGCCACCACATTAGCAGCGGTCGCGTAGGCCATACCTTCGACCCCGGCCCCAACGTATTTGGACACGACGATCCCGACGACATTCCCCTGCATGTTGAGGACAGGACCGCCGCTATCTCCAGGGTTGGTCTGCGCATCGAACTGGATGTAGTCCACTTTGGTGCGCGCCTCGGTTCTCAGGGCCGAGACTATCCCTGTGGACACTGTTGGGTCGCCCTTGAGTCCGAGCGCGTAACCGATCTTGATCACATTGTCCCCTGGCCTCAGTGCTGCGCTGTCACCGAGCTTCAAGACTGGTAAGTTGGAGGCGCCCACGGAGATGACAGCTACATCTCCTCCGAGATGGCGACCCTTCACGGTCCCTTCCAGTTTCCGGCCATCGCTGAACTCGATGGTAACCACTGTCGCGTCTTTCACCACGTGGCCAGCGGTGAGGATTATTCCCGCCGGGTCCACTAAGAAGCCAGTTCCCGCTCCTGTGGCTGTGGTGATGCGAACCACAGACTGGGACGTCCGCGCGATGATTTCACGTGGGTTCGGAGTAGGCGTGGGTAAGGGTGTGGAGGTTGGTATAGGTGTGGGCGTGGGAAGCGGCGTCGGTGTAGGGGTCGCAGTTGGGGTCGGTGAAGGTAGCACGATGGGGGTGGCTGTAGGCAGACCCGCCACTTGAGTCGCTACCATAGCTGCCACAGCAGCTTGCAAGTCAGGTGTCAGCTCGGTAGCCGGCGTTGGGGCACAGGCTGCCAACAAGATCAGGAGAGTCAGCAGACGCCGCATTGCGCTTGAGGGCTACCACGTGTTGGGGCTCTTGTCTACCCAGCAATCGCCTTGGTTGCGGCGCTGATGGCCTCGACCAGGGGCGCCGGGTAGAGCCCGATGGCCAGGATGCCCACCAGGAGCACGGCCAGCACGGCGATGGTGAGGCCGCTGAGGCGAAGCGGCTTGGGGTCCGTGGGGGCCTCGATGTACATCCAGCGGACGATCACCAGGTAGTAGTAGAAGGAGATAAGGCTGTTGAGGATGGCCAGGGCCACCAGCCACAGGAGCCCCTCCTGCGCGGCGGCGGTGAACAGGTAGAACTTGGTGACGAACCCGGCGAAGAAGGGCATCCCCGCCAGGGAGAAGAGCCCCACGGTGATGACGGCTGCCAGCATGGGTGAGCGGCGGGCCAGGCCCGCGTAGCTGGGGATGTCCTCCTGCTCGGGGGGCGAGAAGGCGATGACCCCCATGAAGACGGCCAGGTTGGTGACGGCGTACCCCGCGAGGTGAAAGACGATCCCGATAGCGGCTGGGTGGGACGCCGAGACCGGGTTGGAGCCCTGGTGGGCCAAGGCAGCGATGCCCATGAGAAGGTACCCCACCTGGCCGATGCTGGAGTAGGCCAGCAGGCGTTTGAAGTTGCGCTGGCCGATGGCCACCAGGTTCCCCAGGGTCATGGTGATGGCGGCCAGGAGGGCCACCAGGAGCTGCCACTGGCCTGCTACGGGGAGGAAGGCCACGCCGAAGAGGCGCAGCAGCAGGGCGAAGGCCGCTGCCTTGGAGGCCACCGCTAGGTAGGCCGTGATGGGCGTCGGAGCGCCCTCGTAGATGTCGGGGGCCCACATGTGGAAGGGCACCGCCGCCACCTTGAACCCCAGCCCTGCCAGGATGAACACGAAGGCTGCGATGAGGGCGGGGTTAGTGCTGGTGCCTTGCAGTAGCTGAAGCTGGGCGCTGATGTCCTCAAAGCGGGTGACGCCCACCACCCCGTAGAGGAGGCTGATGCCGTAGAGGAGGAGGGCCGAGGCGAAGGCGCCCAGGAGGATGTACTTGGTCCCCGCCTCGTCGGACTTGCGGCTGTCGCCGGTGTAGGAGGCCAGGATGTAGAGGCAGAAGCTCAGGAGCTCCAGGGAGATGTATGCCGTCAGGAGCTCCGACGAGGCGGCCAGGGCCATCATCGCCACGATGGAGAAGAGGATGAGGCTGTAGAACTCGCCAGCTCTTGTCAGGTGTTTGGTGACGTACTCCACGGACATGAGGATGATCACGATGCCCGTGATCAGGAAGAAGGCCTTGAAGAAAAAGGCGTAGGCATCAACCGCATAGGTGCCGTTGTAGAGTGCGCCCTCCTTTCCCCACAGGTAAACGAGCGTAAAGACGAGGATGCCCGCCAGCCCTGTTGCCGCGATGGCGGCCAGCCAGCCGGGGCGCTCGCGGCGGAGGACCAGGTCCACCCCCAGCACGACGAAGGCCAGGCCAGCCACCAGGAACTCGGGGGACAGGAGGAGCAGGTCGCCTCGCATTTACTGCACCCCCATGCCCGCCAGCAGGACTTTGACGCTGCCGTCGATGACGCGAATCAGGGGGAAGGGCCAGACGCCCACCGCGACGATGGTGACGACCAGCATCGCCATAGCCGCCTTTTCGTAGCCCGTAGCGTCTGGGAGGTGGGCCCACCGCTCGGGCAGGGGGCCGAAGAAGACCTTGGCCAAGAGCCGGAGGATGTACACCGTCGTGAGGGCAGCCCCCAGGATGGCCAGGAACCCCAGGATGGGATAGGTGCGGAATGTCCCCGCGAACACCAGGAACTCCGCCACGAAGCCGCTGAGCCCGGGCAGTCCCAGGGAGGTGAGGCCCGCCACGGCGAAGAAGGCCCCCGTCACACCCATGCGCTTGGAGAGCCCCTCCAGCACGGTGATGTCCCGCACGTGGGCCCGCTCGTAGATGACGCCCACGAGAGCGAAGAAGAGGGCCGTCATAATGCCGTGGGAGAACATCTGCAGTACGGCCCCGTTGACCCCCAGGGGGTCTAAGGTGGCCAACCCCATGAGCACGTAGCCCATGTGGCTGACGCTTGAGTAGGCAACGACGTACTTCAGGTCCCGCTGAGAGATGGCCGCGATTGCCCCGTAGAGCACGTTGACGGTGGCAAGGCCGATGAGCACAGGCGCCCAAAACTGGGCCCCCTCCGGCAGCAGCGTCATGGCCACCCGCAGGATGGGGTACGCCCCCACCTTCATGAGGACGCCTGCGTGAAGCATGCTGACGGCCGTGGGCGCCGCCACGTGGCCGTCGGGGGACCAGGTGTGGAAGGGCCAGAGGCCCGCCAGCACGCCGAAGCCCACGACCAGGAGGGGGAAGAAGATGCGCTGGAAGGAGGTGGAGAACGCGCCATCTCGGAGGGCCTGTTGGAGGCCCTCCAGGTCGAAGGTGCCCGCACCCGATTGGACGTAAAGGGCCAGGAGCGCCACCCACACCAGGAGGCTGCCTGCCGTCAGGTACAGCACCAGCTTCATGGCGCCGTACTCCTTGGTGCGGATGAAGGTGCCGAAGTCGCTGCTGCTCCCCCACACGCCGATGAGGAGGTACATGGGCACCACCGCTAGCTCATAGAAGAAGAAGAGGAAGAACAGGTTGAGGGTCTCGAAGGTCCCGTAGACGCCGGTGACCAGGAGCAGGAGGAGGAAGAAGAACTCCTTGCTACGGGGCTGGAGGCGCCAGGAGACGATGGCCCCTGCAAAGAAGACGATGCCGTTGAGGAGGATGAGGACGGCGCTGATGCCGTCTATTCCCAGCTTGAAGGAGATGCCGAGGGATGGCAACCAGCGATACTCCTCGCGGAGCTGATAGCCACCCAATTCGTGGTCGTAGGCGAGGAAGATGGCGATGGAGAGGGCCAAGCCGATGGCCGCCACCGCCACGACGAAGACGCGGATGAGGTGGCTCCGCTGGGCGGGCAGGGCCGCCAGGACAAAAGCCGCCGCAAAGGGCAAGAGAATGCTCAGGCCTAGCATTTGCCTCTCCAGTAGGTTTCTAGCAAGCTCACACTATGCCTCTCTCCATCAGGGTTTCGACCATCCCCCTGTCCCCCTTCCTGGCCAGGAAGGGGGAGGAAGCTATGATCTGAGGGACACCCTCAGTCTCCCGGCAAACCCGATCCATTGGGACTGCACTCCTCTTCCCCCGCATCCTGCTACGGGAAGGCCAGCCACCAGAGAACCAGGCTCACGGTGACTCCCAGCACCATGCCCAGCGCGTAGTTGTAGACCTTGCCCGTTTCCAGGTAGCGAAGGCGAAGCCCTGACAGGACCACCGATGCGCCCGTCCCGTTCACTCCCCTGTCGTTGACCACCCGCCGGTCGAAGAGGGCTACGCCCCGGGAGACGACCAGCACCACGTGGTCGATGGCCCACTGGTAGAGGGCGTCCACGTAGTACTTGTCGACCAGAAGCCGGTGGATGGCTTTGAACCGCTGGGCGATGGCTGCAGGAGAGATGACGCCTCGGATGTACAGGGCCCACGCCAGGCCTAGCCCTGCCGCCACGACCAGGACCGATGCCACGGCGATGCCTGGGTTGAAATGATAGGCCTCCGGGTCGCCGGAGTACAGGAAGGCCCCGAACCCCTGGTAGTGGGGTCCGTAGTCCAGGGCTAGGAGCCCTGCCGTCAGGGCCAGGGAGGCCAGGAGCACCAGAGGCACGACCATGACAGCCGGAGACTCGTGGCTGTGCGATTCCTGGTGCTTGGGGCGGCCAAAGAACACCAACAGCCACGCCCTCGCCATGTAGAGGGCGCTGAGGAGTGCAGCCAAAAGGGCAAGGGCCAGGAAGACGGGGTGCCTCCCATGCAGGAGGGCCACCAGGATCTCGTCCTTGCTGAACCAACCGCCGAGGGGGGGGAGCCCCGCCAGCGCCAGGGCGCCGATGGAGAAGGTGATGAAGGTCACGGGCATGGCGCGGCGCAGCCCCCCCATCTCCCGGATGTCGTAGGTGCCCGTGGCGTGGTTGACGCTCCCAGCACCCAGAAAGAGGAGGGCCTTGGAAAACCCGTGGGTGACCAGATGGAACATGGCCGCCGTGACGCTCCCGGCCCCCAGGGCCAGCATCATGAACCCCAGGTGGCTGATGGTGGAGTAGGCCAGCACCCGTTTCAGGTCCGTCGCCACCAGGGCCATGGTGGCAGCCATGAGGGTCGTCACCAGGCCCACGATCGCCACGGCGGGGAGCACCCCTGGGGCGGCTTCAAAGAGGGGGAAGGTCCGGGCCACCAGGAAGACGCCCGCCGCCACCATCGTTGCCGCGTGGATGAGGGCGCTCACGGGCGTCGGGCCCTCCATGGCGTCGGGGAGCCATACGTGGAAGGGGACCTGGGCCGATTTGCCCATGGCACCGAGGAAGATGAGGAGGGCCGCAGCGGTGACGACGCCTTGGGAGACCTCCCCGCTGGCGACTGCCTGGAAGGTCTGCGCTATGCTAAAGGTGTCCGTGACACTGAAGAGGAGGAGGATGCCCGTCAGGAGCCCCACGTCGCCCAGGCGTGTGGTGATGAAAGCCTTCTTGGCCGCCTCGGCGGCGGAGCGGCGCTCGTACCAGAAGCCGATGAGAAGGTAGGAGCAGGCCCCCACCAGCTCCCAGGCGATGTAGAGAAAGAGGAAGTTGTCGGCCAGCACCAGGGCGAGCATGGAGGCGGCGAAGAGGGAGTGGGCGGCGAAGTACCACCCCAGGCGGGGCTCGTCGCGCATGTATCCCAGGGAGTAGACCTGGACCATGAGGGCCACGAAGGTCACCAGGCCCAGCATGGTGACCGAGAGGGCGTCAATGGTCATGCCCCATTTGAGAGTGACGCCGCCAGCCTGGAACCAGGTGATGGCGTAGTTGTGGGCTGTGTCTCGCATCGGGAGGAAGTCCAGGAGGACAACCCAGAAGAGGAGGAACCCAAAGGCGATGGCCAGGATGGAGAGGTAGGCTCCCTGGCGGGGGAGGCGGGAGCGAAAGAGGGAAAGGAGAACAAAAACGGCAACGCCGGCCGCCGGAGCCAGCCAGGCTATCTCCATGCCGGGGAGGAGAGAGGTCATCGTTCAGTCTACTCCGGCTACCATTAGCTTTGCTGGCCTTTCCACGGGCTCATGGTTCGACAACCTTGCTTGCCATTATACATTCCAATCAACGAGGCTCCAGGTGCTGGCGGCGGCGCGGGTGCCGCCAAGTGTCGCGTATATGTAAGGACGCTAACGTTGTGAAGGGGGACGAACCGAATTGCAGAATCTCAATTCGAGGCTATGTCCCTTCACTCGACTGTTCATCCTCATATTCCTCGGTAATTCTCTGCGGTCTGGTCGTCAGGATCGGACTCCCTGATCTCCCCTTCTTCGATCTCCTCTCTTCGCAGTCGCGATGAGCGAAGCATCATTGGACGTGTCGGAAGGGCGAACGGGATAATTGCGCCAACCCCCTACCACTTCATCAGGTCAATCTCGTCCACGTTGACCGAGCCACGGTGGCGATAGAGTCGCAGGATGATGGCGAGGGCCAGGCCCAGCTCGGCTGCGGCGATGGCGATGACAAACAGGGCGATGATCTGGCCCAGGAAGCGCTCGGGGTCCCGGTACGCCGCATAGGCGATGAAGTTGATGTTGACGGCGTTCAACATCAACTCGATGGCCAGGAGGATCAGCACGGCGTTCTTGCGGGCCAGGACCCCGTACATCCCGATGGCAAAGAGGGCGGCGCTCAAAAGCTGGAAGTGCAGCAGTGTCATCGTTCACCTCTCGCTTGGGTGATGATGACCACCCCTAGGAGCACCACCAGGAGCAGGACGCCGACGATCTCGAAGGGGATGACCCAGGAGGAGAAGAGCGCGGTTCCCAGGCGCTCCAGGTCAACGTTCTGTAGGGTGTTGCCCCGTGGCCCTCCTCGGACAAGGGCGACTGCCAGCACCCCCAGGAGGGTCGCGGCGGCGAGGACGGCGAGGGGCTTCTGGGGGTTGTCGGTGACGTGGTCGAACTCCTGGATCCGCGTGAGCATGAGGGCGAAGAGCAGTACGATGATGACCGCGCCCCCGTAGATAAGCACCTGCACCAGGGCCAGGAACTCGGCGAGGAGTAGCACGTACACCCCTGCCACGGCCAGCAGGGAGACCAGCAGGAAGAGGGCTGCGTAGGCCACGTTGGAGGAGGTGACGACTCCCAGACCTCCTCCGAGGCAGACGGCTGCGAGGACGGCAAAGAGGGCCAGCGAGAGGCTCACGTGGGCTCCTCCACCTTGGCCTCGGCCTCCGGCCCCCTCTTGGCGGGCTGGCGCTCCTTCTTGGGCTTCCAGCCCGACTGCTCCTGCCATCCCGTCCCCCGCTCCAGGAGCTCCCGCAGGTCCATGCGGCGGCCGTTGCGTACGAAGGTGCTGAGCTCCGTCTCGTAGCTCATCTCGATGGCGTCAAAGTTGCACACGTCCACGCAGATGCCGCACAGGATGCACCGGCCGATGTTGATCTCGAAGCTCTCCACGATCTTCCGGCGCGCGCTCTTCCCCTCGGCTTGGAGAGGGTTGTCTTTCATGTTGGCGCTCATGCACTGGGTGGGGCACTCGCGAATGCACACCATGCAGGCGGTGCAGTAGGGCTCGCCAACGTTCTTGTCCCACATGAGCATGGGAAACCCCATGCGCCGGGGTTCGATGGGCAGGCGCTCCTTGGGGTACTGGGCCGTGACCGGCTTGCGCAGGGTGGTCTTGAAGGTCATGAGTAGGCCTTTGAGGTTACCGAACACGGCGCAGCTCCCTTGCAGGGAATCGCTGAATGGTGGGCGCGCTAGGGGCCGTCTGTGCCCTGCGATAGAGGTAGGCGAAGAGGCCTCCCAACACCGCCAGGTTGGCCGCCACCAGGCTCCACTCGGGGAGGCGGTAGAAGAGGTAGAAGCCGTTGAGGAGGACCACCAGGAAGGAGAGGGGCACAAGACCCTTCCACCCCAGGGCCATGAGCTGGTCGATGCGGATGCGCGGGAAGGTGCCGCGAATCCAGACGATGACCAGGAAAATGGCATAGGTCTTGATGAGCACCTCCGCGAGGGCGATGGCCTGGGCCCAGAGGGAGTCGAGGCCCACCAGGTCGCGCAGGGTAAGGGACCAGTTCCATCCTCCCAGGAACAGGAGGGCGGTGAGGATGCTCACGGCGAAGGTGTTGATGTACTCCGCCAGGAAGAAGACCGCCCAGTGGGGGCCGCTGTACTCCACGAAAGGCCCGCCCACCACCTCGGAGTCGGCCTCGTAGATGTCGAAGGGGGTGCGTCCCACCTCGGCCAGCCCTGAGACGAAGAAGAGGAAGAACCCCAAGGGCATCAGGATGGCGTAGGGTAGAGCGCCCTGCTTCGCTACGATCACCTCCAGGTTCAGGGACTGGGCCAGCATGGCCACGGCGGCCACCACCATGATAACGGGGATCTCGTAGCTGATGAGCTGCCCCGCGGCCCGCAGGCCTCCCAGGACGGCGTACTTGTTGGCGGAGCCCCATCCCGCCATGACCAGCCCCACGATGGACGTTACCAGGAAGGCGGTGACGTAGAAGAGGCCCAGGTCCAGAGATTGCACCACTAGCCCGGGCCCGAAGGGGATGGTCAGCCACACCATGAAGATAGGGACGAAGACCAGGACGGGGGCCACCCAGAAGACTCGAATATCGGCCCAGTCGGGCCGGATGTCCTCCTTGAGGATCAGCTTGACGCCATCGGCCACCGACTGGAGGGTGCCGTAGGGGCCTACCACCATGGGCCCCAGCCTCATCTGAAGGCGGCCCAGGAACTTGCGCTCCAGCCAGACCAGAGAGAGGACCACGGCGGAGAGCGCTCCCAGGAGGAGGCCCAGCCCTACGACCACCAGCCCCAGGTCCAGCCAGTTCACCGGTCCACCTCGCCCAGGATGATGTCCAGGGAGCCCAGGATGACCACGGCGTCGGCCACGTAGGCGTCGCGCATCAGGTAGGGCAGGGCCTGGAGGTTGCAGAAGGAGGGGGGCCGCACCTTGACCCGGTACGGTTTCTCGGAGCCGTCGCTCACAAGGTAGACCCCAATGGCCCCCCGGGGATTTTCGGCCTGGACGTACACCTCGCCTTTGGGGGGACGGGCGATGCGGCGCATGGTGGTCATCACCGGGCCGTCGGGCATCTGCTCCATGGCCTGCTGGATGATGCGGAGGGACTGTCGCATCTCCTCCAGGGGCACGTAGTACCGGTCCCAGCAGTCGCCCATGGTCCCCGCGGGGATGTCGAAGTCAAACCGGTCGTACACCTGGTAGGGCTCGGTCACACGCACATCCTCGAGGACCCCTGACGCCCGAAGGGCAGGGCCCGTCATGCCCCAGCGGATGGCGTCCTCGGCGGAGATCCGGGCGATGCCCCGGGTGCGGGCCAGGAAGATCTCGCTGTGGCTGAGCAGCCGGTCGCACTCATCGATGCCCTGGCGCAGCTGGGGCAGGAGGCGGTCCATACGCTCCCGAAAGTCCTCGGGTACGTCCTGTTTGAGCCCCCCGATGCGGATGAAGTTGTGCATCATACGGGCGCCGCTCACGGCCTCGAAAAGGTTCTGGATGCGCTCCCGTTCTCGAAAGCTGTACAGGATGGGGGTGATGGCGCCCGTATCCAGGCCGTAGGTGCCGTAGTAGAGGAGATGGCTGGCGATTCGGTTCAGCTCGCACAG
The DNA here is from genome assembly GCA_009692865.1 of Dehalococcoidia bacterium. Classification (GTDB taxonomy): domain Bacteria; phylum Chloroflexota; class Dehalococcoidia; order Lucifugimonadales; genus SHYH01. The sequence goes on along the minus strand of SHYH01000022.1, from coordinate 3,293 downwards.
GATGACGCGGATGTACTGGGCCCGCTCCGGCACATCGATGCTCATGAGCTTTTCCGCGGCCATGCAGAAGACCAGCTCGTTGTTGAAGTTGGACACGTAGTCCAGGCGGTCGAAGAGGGTGATGACCTGGGCGTAGGACTCGCCCTCGGACAGCTTCTCCGAGCCCCGGTGCAGGTAGCCTATGTGGGGCTCGACCCTCACCACCCGCTCGCCGTCCAAGTGGAGCACCATGCGGAATACCCCATGGGTGCTGGGGTGCTGAGGCCCCATGTTGATCATCATCTCCAGGGTGTTGGCGCCTTCGTTGGGGTCTGTGGTCATGGCTGTGCTTACCAGTCCTCGTACTCGTTGAAGGAGTAGCTCTTGCGCCCTGGATACCCCTCAAACCCCTCATAGAGAAGCAGCGGCTGCATATCCGGATGGCCATCGAAGACAACACCAAACAGGTCGTGGCCCTCCCGCTCGTGCCAGTTGGCCGCCGGCCAAACGGGGATCAGGGAGGGCGCCACCGGGTTGTCGTAGGGACAGGTGGCTTTCAGGATGACCTGGTGGCGGTGGGTGATGGAGTAGAGGAAGTAGGCCAGCTCGAAGAACTCCAGGTAGTCCACCGTGGCCAGGCACCGGAAGTAGTTGAAGTCCAGGCGGGGGTCTTCCTTCAGCACCCTGGCCGCCTCCATCAGGTGCTCCAGTGGCACCTTGACAATAGGCTGGTCTATGGCAGCCCCCATCTGGGGGTGGCAGGGCTGGAGGAGTTCCTTGAGCAGATCGCTGAGGGCTTGGGCTTGCTGGTCTAAACGGGAGGGAGCCTGGGGTGGCTCCGGGCGGTGTACGGCGCGGCGCTGTGGAGCGGGAGAGGGTTCCTCCCGGCGGGTCGGTTCTTCAGCCACGGCGTTTGGCGTCCGCGCTGATCTTCTTCTGGAGCTCCAGGATGCCGTCCATGAGGGCTTCCGGGCGGGGGGGACACCCTGGGATGTAGACGTCCACGGGGATGAGCTTGTCCACGCCCATGACGACCGAGTAGGACCGGTAGTAGGGGCCTCCGTTGGTGGCGCAGCTTCCCATGGCGATGACCCACTTGGGCTCCGGCATTTGCTCGTAGAGCAGCTTGATGGGGTCCCCCATCTTCTTTACCACCGTCCCTGCCACAATCATCACGTCGGACTGGCGCGGTGAGGGAGCGACCACCGTCACGACACCGAACCGGTCCAGGTCGTGGTGGGACATGTAGGTGCTCATCATCTCGATGGCGCAGCAGGCCAGGCCAAACTGGAGGGGCCACAGGGAGGACTTGCGGGCCAGGGCAAACAACTCTTCTGTTCGAGCGGTGATGACCCCGGGCATGGCCCGGTCGAACCAGCTGGGCGCGGGCTGGTTGCCTCGGTTGATACCAACGACCTGCTTTTCTACCGCCACTGCAACACCCCTTTCCTCCAGCCGTACACGATGCCAAAGAAGAGGAGAGCGATGAAGACGACCATGGCGTAGAAGACCACGGCGTCCTGTTTGAGAAAGATCATAGCCCAGGGGAAGAGGAACACGGCCTCGATGTCGAAGATGAGGAAGTCAATGGCGAAGACATAGTAGCGGATCTGCATCTGGGACCAGGTGTAGGGGGCAGGGACGATGCCGCACTCGTAAGGGATGCCTTTGAGGTCTGACTTGCGGCGGGGGGCCAGGAGGGCGTTGACCAGAAACATCACCATGACGGCGGAGACGCCAATGGCCCCAGCCAAGGCAACAGCCGTCCAGTTGGTGACGTAGCCTGCAGGCAAGGGGTGAACCCTCCTGGTAGCGTCGAAATGCTCAGGGGGAAGCACCCACACTCTAGCATTTCGTTACGAACAGTGTCAACGGAGCCCTGCAGGGGTGGGAGGGGTTCGGAGATGCCGTTCCCAGGTGGCCTGCCTAAGGCTACCGCTCGCTCAGGACCCTGGCCACCGTCTCCACGTCCTTGTCGCCCCGGCCGCTCAGGCCTATCAGGATAATCTGGTCAGGGGACAGGGTCCTGGCGAGCTGGGCGGCGTAGTAGACGGCATGGGAAGGCTCCAGGGCGGGGATGATCCCCTCGGTGCGGCAGAGGAGCTGGAAGCCTTCTAGGGCCTCCTGGTCGGTTACGGCCACGTACGTGGCCCTGCCGCTGTCCTTGAGGAAACTGTGCTCGGGGCCCACGCCCGGGTAGTCGAGCCCCGCCGAGATGCTGTGGGTGTCCTGCACCTGGCCGTGCTCGTCTTGCAGGAGGTAGGAGAGGCTGCCGTGGAGGACGCCGGCGCGGCCTGCAACGAGGCTGGCGGCGTGTTTGCCGGTGGCCAAACCCTCGCCCGCCGCCTCCACGCCGATGAGCTGCACCTCCTGATCTGCTAGCAACGGGTGAAAGAGGCCGATGGCGTTGCTGCCGCCGCCCACGCACGCGATGGCGTAGTCGGGGAGGCGACCCACCTGCTCCAGCATCTGCCGGCGGGCTTCGGTCCCGATCACCGACTGGAAATCCCGCACCATCATGGGGTACGGATGCGGTCCCACGGCGCTGCCCAGGAGGTAGTAGGTGGTGCGGACGTTGGTGACCCAGTCCCGCAGGGTCTCGTTGATGGCGTCCTTGAGGGTGCGGGTGCCGCTGGTGACCGGCACTACCTGCGATCCCAGGAGGCGCATGCGGACGACGTTCATCGCCTGGCGCCGCATGTCTTCCTCGCCCATGTAGATGACGCACTCAAGGCCGAGCATGGCGCAGACGGTGGCGGTGGCGACGCCGTGCTGACCGGCTCCGGTCTCGGCGATGATGCGCCGCTTGCCCATGCGCACCGCCAGCAGGGCCTGGCCAAGGGCGTTGTTGATCTTGTGGGCGCCGGTGTGGGCCAGGTCCTCCCGCTTCAGGTAGATGCGAGCGCCCCCGATGTGGCGGGTCAGGCTCTCGGCCTCGTAGAGGGCCGTGGGTCGCCCCGCGTAGTGGTGCAGAAGGTAGTTCAGGCGCTTCTGAAAGGAGGGGTCTTGCTGCGCCTGGAAGTAGGCCTCCTGCAGTTCCTGTAAGGCGCTCATCAGGGTCTCGGGGACAAACTTGCCCCCATAGGGGCCGAAGTGGCCGGTGGCATCGGGAAGGGTGTTGGTGAGCACGATAACCTCGCTGTTGTGGGTCTAGTGGGGGCGCGCCTCTTCGGCTGCTGCGCGCTGGGCTTCTTGAATAAAGCGAACGATCTTCTCGGCGTCTTTCACCCCGTCGGTCTCTACGCCGCTGGCCACGTCCACGCCCCAGGGCTTGACCAGGGCCACGGCCTGGGCCACGTTGTCGGGTGTCAGGC
>SHYH01000021.1 GCA_009692865.1 Dehalococcoidia bacterium | reverse complement strand
TATCGGGTGCTGGTGCAAGGCAAGGGGGTAGGGCAGCCGCCCCTGTATGGGTTGAGCCCGGACGCCTCTCTAGGCCATCGCCTCGAGGCCTACTTGGGCAAGGGGGGGCTTCCCCCTCTGACCTCCGAGCATATCAATCTCCTCCAAGGGACCTACCCTCACATGGCCCAGGAGGTTCCCTGGGAAGAGTTGTGGGGCAGCGATGAGGAGGACTCCCCACGGCAGGGGTGAGGCCCCAAGACAGTCACCTGGGGCGAGCAAAGGGGGAGAGTTCTTTGGGAAGGGCTTATGGGGAACCCTTTCTTGCAAGAAATGGTTCCCCATCCCTCTCGGAAAGAACCTGCAAAACTCAAGAAGAAAGCTGCACCGCTAGCACCCGCTCCCAGCCCCCCAGGTCCTTCACAAGCTCGATCTGGGCGCCTGGAAAAGCCCCCGCTGCCTCCTGAAGGACCGCTTCTCGTTGAACCGGGCTGATCTCCAGCAGGAGCAGGCCTCCGGGACGCACAACCCTGCCTGCCTGAGCCAGCAACCGCCTGATGATGTCTAGGCCATCACGCCCCCCTGCCAGGGCGATACGCGGCTCGTAGACCCGCACCTCCGCTTGGAGGTCATCTAGGTCTGCGTCAGGGATGTAGGGGAGGTTGGCCAGCACCAGGTCCAGGGGTCCGACAACGGCTTCGAGGAGGTCGCCTGCCACGAAGCTCACCCTCTGGGCGACGCCGTGGCGTCGGGCGTTGGCAATTGCCACGGACAGGGCCTGGAGGGAAACGTCAACGGCCAGAACCCGGGCGGAGGGAAACCGGAGGGCTATCGTGACGGCGATGGCGCCGCTCCCCGTGCCCACGTCCGCCACAACGAGAGGCCTGCCCCCCTGCGCCTGGGCCCACTGGAGCGCCCGGTCCACCAGGGTCTCGGTCTCGGGGCGGGGCACCATGACGGCAGGGGAAACGAGCAGGTCCAGGCTGTAGAACTCCCGGTGGCCCAGGAGGTAGGCCAGGGGCCGGCGCTCCACACGCAGGGGCACCAACTCATCCAACGCTTGAAGCTGCTTGTCGGTGACCGCCTCATCGAGAGATGCGTAGAGGCGAGCGCGGCTCACGCCCAGGACATATCCCACCAGCAACTCCGCTTCCAGGCGGTGGTCAGGTATGCCGTGGACATCTAGCGTGGAGGCAACGGTGGCGAGGACCTCGGCGACGTTCAAGAGAGAGCTTCGGCGCCCTTCTCATCCAGGCTTGCTGCCAAAAGGGCGTCCACCAGGGAGTCCAGGTTGCCTTCCATGAGCTGAGAGAGGTTGTGGAGGGTGAGACCGACCCTGTGGTCCGTCACCCGGTTCTGAGGAAAGTTGTAGGTGCGGATCTTCTCGGCCCGTTCGCCTGTGCCCACCTGGGGGCGCCGGGCGCTGCTGAGCTCCTCCTGTCGACGGCGTAGCTCCAGGTCCCACAGGCGTGCCCGCAGGACTGTCATGGCCTTCTCCCGGTTACGGTGCTGGGAGCGTTCGTCCTGGCATATGACGGTGATGCCTGTAGGTATGTGGACCAGGCGAATGGCAGTGGACACCTTGTTGACGTTCTGGCCACCGGCGCCGCCTGACCGGAACACATCTACGTGGATGTCGTCGGGACTGACGTGGATCTCCATCTCATCGGCCTCGGCAAGCACCACCACGCTGGCCACGGAGGTGTGAATACGACCGCTGGATTCAGTGGTCGGTACCCGCTGGACCCGATGAGTCCCGCCCTCGTAGCGCAGACGGCTGTAGGCGCCCTTGCCCTTGACCTCGAAGACGATTTCCTTGAAGCCGGCCAGCTCCGTTTGGCTGCTGTCTATCACCTCGACGTCCCAGCCGCGGAGAACGGCGTAGCGGGTGTACATGCGGTAGAGGTCTGCGGCAAAAAGGCTGGCCTCGTCACCCCCCGCCCCAGCACGAATCTCGATGATGACATTTTTCAGGTCCCGAGGGTCTCTGGGCCGCAAGGCCTCCTGGATGCGCCGCTCCAGGCGACTCTTCTCCTCACCTAGCTGCGCCAGGGTCTCCCGAGCCAGCTCGGCAATCTCGGGGTCTCCCTCTTCCTGGAGGGTCCGGGCCTCCTCCATCTCGCCCAGGACACGACGGTGGCGCTGGTAGAGGGTCACAGGCTCCTCCAGGGAGGCCCTCTCCTTGGCCAGGGCCTGGAACCGCTCGTAGTCTGCCGCCACTTGGGGGTCGGCCATGAGCTGCTCCAGCTCATGGGAACGCTCCTCCAGGGACTTCAGGTGTCCCTCAAACCTCTCAAGCACGCCGAGATTGGTGGTCATGGTGATCTTGGAAGACTCCTCCATTCCCAGTATAGCACTCCAATTAGACGCGACCCGTGGAGACGGCCGCCGCCGGCGAGTCTACCCTCCGCCTCCCACCATCTCTTCCACCCCCGCCGCCTCGACCTCCCGCTGCTCTGCTTTGTCCATGTCCCGTACCACCACCACGCCCTTCTCCAACTCTCGATCTCCCAGAATAAGGGCGTAGCGGGCGTTGAGGGCAGAGGCGTACCGAAGCTGGGCCTTGAGGCTACGGCTTCCAGGGGCCACCACCGCCGCGAGACCATTCTGACGTAGCCGTGAGGCCAGACTGATCCCCTCGACCCGGGCCTGCTCCCCCAGAGCGACCACCACTACTGGACGCGGTAGGGGGTCCGGGGGCTGGGTCTCCTGGAGCTTCAGGTTCAACACCATGCGCTCAATACCAGACCCGAAGCCCACTCCAGGGGTGGGTTTCCCGCCCAGCTCCTCCATGAGACCGTCGTAGCGGCCCCCGGCGAGGATGGTGACCTGGGAGCCCTCCGCCTGGGGCTTGACCTCAAAGACGGTGCGGGTGTAGTAGTCCAGGCCCCGCACCAGGCGGTGGTCTACTGTGTGAGGAATCTCCAGCCGCTTCAGATAACCCTCCAGGCGTTGCCAGTGTTGGGTGCAGTCGTCACACAGGTGGTCGAGGGTGTGGGGCGCCTGCTGCGCCAGGGCCTGGCAGGAGGGCACTTTGCAATCCAGGAGGCGCAGAGGGGCCCGGTGCAGGCGACCGCGACAGTCCTGGCACAGGGCCTCCTGCCGGGGAAGGTAGTAGGCCTTGAGCGCCTCCACGAAGGCGGGGCGGCAGCGATGATCTCCGATGCTGTTAACGTAGAGTGTCAGGTCTCGCAGTCCCAGGTCGGCAAGGAACCGCCAGCCCAGCTCGATGACCTCGGCGTCGGTGGAGGGATCGGCGTCGCCCAGGGCCTCCACACCAAACTGGTGGTGCTGGCGATACCGGCCGGCCTGGGGGCGCTCGTACCGGAAGATGGGGGTGAAGTAGAAGAGGCGCACCGGCTGGGGGAGGTTGGCCATGCCGTGCTCCAGGTAGGCCCGGCACACCGACGCCGTCCCCTCGGGAAGGAGGGTCAGGGAGTCACCTCCCCGGTCATCGAAGGTGTACATCTCCTTCTCGACGATGTCCGTGCCAGTCCCCACACCGCGGATGAACAGGGCAGAGTCCTCGAACAGGGGAGTGCGGATGCGCTGGTTGCCGAAACGTCGGCACACCGCCTCCGCCGTCTGCTCAATCAGACGCCAGTAGGGCTGGTCCTGGGGCAGGATGTCATCGGTGCCTCTGGGAGCACGAAACATGCGCTTTCTTCTCTGGGCAGAGTCCTATTGGTACTCCGCCGCAGCTCCGCCAATCACCAGAATCGGTGGGCCAGGAGGCTCTTTCGCCATGGCCGCAGGACAAGGATACGCATGGCGGTGGACTATTGTAAAGCCAGGGGAACGGGCTGCCCTCCTCTGAGATGGTCATCCACACTGATGCTACTATTAAAGCAAAACTTAACAAAGCCCCTTGCCATTAAGGTACCCAGCTTCCACACCTGAATAAGGGTGCAGTCCCAACACAGCCACCCGGAACGAGCAGAGGGCGCAAGTTCTTTGGGAAGGGCTTCTGGGGAACCCTTTCTTGCAAGAAAGGGTTCCCCAGACCTCTCCGTAAGAACCTGCACACTCGACGCTTTGCTCAACAAAATTGACACCTCAGATAGGGCCTTGCTATACTTGTGGAGGAGTTGTGCCCGTCGGAAGGGCAACCCGGGGATATAGCTCAATTGGGAGAGCGCGGCGTTCGCAACGCCGAGGTTGGGGGTTCGATCCCCCCTATCTCCACCACCGGCCCCTGTAGCTCAGGCGGATAGAGCAGCGGTTTCCTAAACCGTGTGCCCCGGTTCGAGTCCGGGCAGGGGCACGACCCAGGGAACCACTAGGGCGCCTTTTCAACAGTCGCCTTCACAGGAGTGTAGCTCAGATGGTAGAGCACTGGTCTCCAAAACCAGCGGTCGGGGGTTCGAATCCTCCCACTCCTGCCAGAGAATGTCAGGCAAAGCCCCAGGTCTCTCGCGGAATCTGGGGCTCTGCCCTTTAGTTGCCCTTCCCATCGGCTTCGTTGACACGCCCAAGGGCGGGCGGCATAATGGAAAAGGTGGGCAGGAGTGTAGCCTACTGGACGTATGCCGAGGTGGTGGAACGGTAGACACGCTGTCTTGAGGGGGCAGTGGGCTTTGCTCGTGCGGGTTCAAATCCCGCCCTCGGCACCAACGGGTTTCAGGGGCGACGTAGCCAAGAGGACTAAGGCGGGGGTCTGCAAAACCCTTATCGGCGGTTCGAATCCGCCCGTCGCCTCCAACTTCTCCCCTCAGCTTTCTCCGAGCGATGCGAGACCCTGCCGCCCCGAGGTGCAGCTCGCTCCTCTCGCCGAGGTGGCGAAAGGGCAGACGCGGCGGACTTAAAATCCGCTGCCCTCACGGGCGTGTGGGTTCGAATCCCACCCTCGGCACGACAAACACCTCCCTGGGTTAGCATCCCCTCAAGGCCATCCTGGAAAAGGAACAGGCGTAGGGGAGAGGCATGCTTCGCTCCTACAAAAAGAGTGAGGTCGCTCGGTCTGCCGCCTTCACAACCCCTCCGTAGCCCAACCCTGTGACAGGGCCTTGCCACGGGAATATAATGGTGGACACATGGATATGCTCCTAGCACTCGACATCGGCAACACCAACATCACCATCGGCGTTTTTCAGGGGGAGCAGCTCAAAGCCACCTGGAGGATGCAGACGGACCCCCGCCGCACGCCTGATGAGTACGGCCTGGCCCTTCGGCACCTCCTCCCACTGAAGGGTGTGGCCCCCGAGGATATCCATCACATCTCCCTGTGCAGCGTGGTGCCTCCTCTTGCCCCTGTTCTTGAAGACGTTTGCAAGACCTACTTCCACGTAACCCCCTTCTCGGTCACTGCGGGCACGAAGACCGGGGTCCGCATCCTGTACGACAACCCCCGGGACGTGGGCGCCGACCGGGTGGTGGATGCTGCGGCCGCCTACCGCCTCTACGGAGGGCCCCTTGTCATTGTGGACTTCGGCACCGCCACCGTTTTCGACGCGGTTTCTGAACACGGCGACTACCTGGGCGGCGCCATTGCGCCTGGCATCAATCTGGCGGCGGAGGCCCTCTTCCTCAACACCTCCCAGCTCCGCCGGGTGGAGCTGGTGCATCCCCGTTCGGCCATCGGCAAGAACACCGTCGCCTCCATGCAGTCGGGTCTGATGCTGGGCTACGCGGGTCTGGTGGAGGGGATGGTGCAGCGGTTCAAGGTCGAGTTAGGCGGCAGGGCCAAGGTGGTTGCCACAGGCGGCCTCGCTCCCCTCATGGCCGAGGAGGTCACCGTCTTCGATGTGGTGAACCCGGACCTCACCCTTATCGGCCTGCGGCTCATCTACGAGATGAACCGCAAGGAGTAAGCGCGGAGGATAGGTACGTCAAGGCAGGCCCCTATACGCGGGTCGAAAGGAGGGGTGCAATGGCAGATCCCCTGGAAGACAAGCGAATCGTCCTGGGCATCACCGGCAGCATCGCTTGCTACAAGGCCCTGACCCTGGCGAGCAGGCTGGCCCAGGCCCGCGCCTTGGTGGATGTCATCCTCACCCGAGGCGCCCAGGAGTTCATCACCCCCCTGGCGTGCCGCAGCCTGACCCACAGGCCGGTGGTGACAGACCTGTTTGACCCCGCATCGGAGCTGAGCATCGAGCATGTAGCCCTGGCCGAAGCGGCCGACCTCGTTGTGGTGGCCCCAGCCACGGCCCACGTCATGGCCAAGGTCGCCCAGGGCCTGGCCGATGACTCCCTCACCACCACCATCCTTGCCACCCAGGCGCCGGTGCTCTTTGCCCCCGCCATGGACGCCCACATGTGGGAGAACGCCGCCACCCAGGAGAACGTCGCGCGACTGAAGGCGAGGGGCTACACCATCGCCGGGCCCGCCTGGGGGCGCATGGCCTCTGGGCTCATGGGCCAGGGCCGTCTTCTGGAGCCCGAGGACCTGGTGGGTCACATCAAGGCGTCCCTGGGGCGCAAGGGCGACCTGGCGGGCTACACCATTGTGGTCAGCGCCGGCGGCACCCAGGAGCCCCTGGACCCTGTCCGCATCATCACCAACCGCTCCTCCGGAAAGCAGGGCTACGCCATCGCCGAAGCTGCCCGAGACCGGGGGGCGCTCGTCGTCCTCGTGACCGCCGCCAGCCTCCCCAACCCAGCGGGGATGGAGGTGCGCCACGTGGACACCGTGGCCTCCATGAGGGAGGCTGTCCTCAGCGCCTGTGCGAGGGCCGACGCCCTGATTATGGCTGCGGCGGTGAGCGACTATCGCGCCGCCCAGGTGGCAACCCAGAAGATGAAGAAGGAGGGGTCAGCCGACGGCCTGACCCTCCACCTGGTGAAGAATGCCGACTTCTTCTTGGAGGTCCCCGAGGGGGTCCTACGGGTGGGCTTCGCCGCCGAGAGCGAGGAGCTGCTGGCCAACGCCCAGAAGAAGCTCCACGACAAGGGGCTTGTCCTCATCGCCGCTAACGACATCACCGGCGCCGACAGCGGCTTCAACGTGGACACCAACAGGGTGACCATCCTGGACCGGGACGGGGGCGTGCAGGAGTTGCCGCTCCTCGATAAGTATGAGGTGGGCCACCGCCTGCTGGACCGGGTGAAGGGGTACCTGAAGCCCCGGCGGTAGAGCCTGACACCAGAAGGGTTTGCGTCCAATCCCCCTCGTGGGAACCCCCACAACAACTCTCTCTCCCCTACCCTTCTCTGTCCCTGTGCCGTTTTAACATCAGAGGACCACACCGCGTTCTACCCTCTAGCACGAAGAAGCCCCAGAATGAACTCAGCGCATCCCACCAGAAGAAAGTCTGCTGCGCCCTTGATCCTCGTCGTGGCACTGGTGTTCCTGGCAGCCATCGTCTGCACCCCTGCCCAGACCAACTCCTCGAAGGTATCCTTCAGAACGTAGACGCCGTGAACGGTCAGATCACCGTTCTGACGAAGGATGGCAAGACGGTCACCTTGATTATCGACACCAAGGCCACTGTCCAAGCCGAAGGCGCTACTTCCGCTCTGGAGACCCTAGCGGTGGGCACTTCCTTAGAGGTAGAAGTCGGCGAGACGGGACAAGTAGCCAACAGCGTCAAGGCTCGCCAGGCGAAGATCGAAGGGGTCATCACCGCGATTCAAGGGGGCCAAATCACCGTGGAGACGGAGCGCGGACTGACACGTACCCTCCAGGTCACCGAAGCCACCCGTATTGAGCTGGAGGAGGATTTCCCTGGCACCCTGGCAGACCTGAAGGTCGGCCACGAGGTGGAGGTTAAGTTCGACCCGGACACCAGCGTGGCCTTCAAGGTCGACAGCAAGGAAGAGGAGGCAGAGATCGAAGGCGTCATCGTGGGGGTTCAGGGAAGTGAGGTCACCGTCGAGACGGAGCGGGGCCGTAGGCTTTCCGTCGTGGTGAGCGACCGCACGAGGCTTGAACTGGAGAAGGACCTTCCCGGCGCCCTCGCCGACCTCAAGGTAGGCATGGAGATTGAGGTCAAGTTTGGCCCCTTTACCAGAGCAGCTTTCAAGATCGAGGTGGATGAGGAAAACGAAGGGGAGGAGTAGCGCCCTAGCCCCTACGCGCTCCCCAGGATTACCAGGACAACCCCCACCACCACCAGAAGGGTCCCCGCTACGATACGCAGCGTCAGCCGCTCCAGGCGCTGGAGGAAGAAGTGGGTGAAGACCAGGACGAACAGGGGGGTGAGGGAAGCGACCGGAGAGACCACAACCACAGGTTCTCGGCTCAGCGCCATGTACATCAACACCACGGCCACACTGGAGCTAACCCCAGCCAGGGAAATGTAAAGGAAGGTCTTCCGAGGCGCTTTCAGGTCTTGGGAAACGCCGCGGCCGATCAAGACCCCTAAGATCGCGGCGCCAAAAAGGAGGGCGAAGAAGCTGACCACCACTGGAGAGGCCATGCCGGTGACTACTTGCCTCCCCACTACCTGGGCGCCAGCGTAGGCTAGGGCCGCGCCAAAGGCCGCCAAGATGCCCAGAGCCCCAGGGCTTAGCCTCAAGAGAGCGCCTGGCTTTATGAACCTTGAGAGCGGTTTCATCGCTGAGTCACGATCAGGACAATGCCGGCCACGGTGGTCAGGCCTCCCATGAGGAGCAGGGGAGTCACCTGCTCTCCGGCGAAGAGCACCGCGAGGGCGATGGCAAACACCGGGGAGATAGCGATGATGGGTGTGCTACGAGTCACCCCGGTCCACTGAACAGCGGTGAAGTTCAGCAGCCTTCCCAACGGGAAGTTCAAGATGCCCACCACCAGGAACCAGAGCAGGACTACCGCCGACAGGCCTAGCACCTCGTCCCGGTAGAAGACAAGGACGGGTAGGGCCACGACCAGCAAGCCAACGATAAGGGACAGGAGCGTCCCCGTGGTGGGGCGCATGTGCTGCAACCCCAGCCGGGTGAACACGGTGCTGGCGCCCCAACAGGCCGCCGCCAGAGCTGCCAGTAAGATTCCTACCATTGTCTCTCCACCTACCAATCCACTGTTTCTATGGACCCGTCCTCGGCCCGGGCCGGTTCACCATAGCCCTAGCGCTTGGTTCCGTAAGTTCGCGTAGACAAGTTCACCCCATGCCCGCTCATCCTGAGCGTGTCGAAGGGCGAGCCGCTCATGGTTCGACAGGCTCACCACGAGCGGCTTTCGATCTCGCGTTTTTTCGCAAGGAAGTGCTACCGCCACCGGCCCACTGCCGCCTTGAGGAGCGAGGCGAAGATGTACTGCCCGTCGGCGCCTCCCACTAGCTCCTCGCAGCACCGCTCGGGGTGGGGCATCATTCCCAGGACGTTGCCCCGCTCGTTGACAATGCCCGCGATGTTTCCCAGGGAGCCGTTGGGGTTGGCCTCCGGGGTGACTGCCCCCGCAGGAGTGCTGTAGCGGAACACGATCTGCCCCTTGGCCTCCAGACGCTTGAGGGTCTCCTCGTCGGCGTAGTAGTTCCCCTCGCCGTGGGAGATGGGGATGCGCAGCACCTGGCCTGGTTGGCAGGCCTGGGTGAAGGGGGTGTTGGGGTTCTCCACCTCGACGTTCACCCACTGGCAGCGGAACTGGAGGTGGTTGTTGCGCATGAGGACGCCGGGCAGAAGCCGGGCCTCGCACAGGATCTGGAAGCCGTTGCAGATGCCCAACACCAGGCCGCCGCGAGCTACGAACTCCTCCAGGGCGACCATCACCGGCGAGAAGCGGGCGATGGCCCCGGTGCGCAGGTAGTCGCCGTAGGAGAAGCCGCCGGGCAGAATGATGCAGTCGTAGCGCGAGAGGTCACGCTCCTTGTGCCACACGTACTCCACCGGCTGCTGGACCACGTCCTTCAGGGCGTGGTAGCAGTCGCCGTCGCTCCAGGTGCCTGGGAACACAACAACGCCAAACCTCATGTCGCCATCGCCTCCAAAAGCTCCGTCACGACGGCGTTCACCTGCGTGCCGTCGGTCTTGCCTCGCACTTGGGGCATGAGACGGCCCATCACCTTGCCCCGGTCCACGGGGCCTCGCGCCCCCACCTCCTGGATGACCTGCTGCGCTAGACGAACAACCTCCTCCCGAGGAAGCTGCTGGGGCAGGTACTCCAGCAGGACCTCCAGCTCCGCCTCCGACTTTTGCACCAGGTCCGGGCGGTTCCCCTTTTGGAACATCTCGATGCTCTCTCGGTTCTCCCGCGCGATGCGCGAGACGACCTGGAGCACGCCATCGTCGTCCAGGGGCTTCTGGCGGGCGATCTCCTCGTTGTGGACGGCGGCTCGCACCTGGCGCAGGATGGAGAGACGCACCTGGTTGTGACCCCGAAGGGCCCCCTTTGCGTCCTCGTTAAGGCGCTCTTGTAAGGTCATACGGCTCCTTCTTTTGGCGCTCCGCCGCAGCTACGCATTATCACCCCAACAAGGCGATGGCCCGCTCCACCCGCGCCAGACAACGCTCCCTGCCCAGGACCTCCATGGTCTGGAACAGGGGCGGCGCAGCCGTGCGGCCTGTGGTCGCCACCCTCAGGGCGCCAAACAGCTGGCCCGTCTTGACCCCCAGCTCCTCCGCCAGCGGGCGCAGCACCCCCTCCAGCGCGATGGCATCGAAGGTCGCCGCCCTTCGCAGTCGCTCCAGGGCCACCATCAGGGCGTTGGCCGTGGCCTCCCGCGTCACCCCCTTGGGCAGTAGGTCGGAGGTTTCGTAGCTGAGCCCGTCAACGAAGAAGTAGGAGACCAGCTCCGGCCCCTCTGCCAGGGTCTTGATGCGCTCCTGGACCAGGGGGAGGACACGAAGGAGGTAGGCCCGACCCTCAGGCGTGAGGGACTCCTGGCCGATGGTAGGTGCGATGAAGGGCGCCAACTGGTCTGCCAATGCCTCCAGGGGAAGCTGGCGCAGGTAGACTCCGTTCATCCACAGCAGCTTCTCGCCGTTGAACACCGCCGGAGACTGGCCGATGCGTTCCAGGCTAAAGTGCCGCACCAGCTCATCGCGGGCAAAGATCTCGGTGCTGTCGTCCAGGGCCCAGCCCAGGAGGGCCAGGTAGTTCGCCATAGCATCGGGGAGGTACCCAGTGTCCCGATAGGCCAGGGCCGAGGTTGCCCCGTGGCGCTTACTCAGCTTGGATCGGTCAGGCCCGAGAATGATGGGCAGGTGCACAAAGATGGGGGGCTCGTAGCCCAGGGTCCGGTACAGCAGCAGGTGGCGAGGCGTGCTGGAGAGCCACTCGTCGGCCCGCATCACGTGACTGATCTCCATGTGGTGATCGTCCACCACGTTGGCCAGGTGGTAGGTGGGAAATCCGTCCGACTTCAGTAGGACAAAGTCATCCAGCAGGCGGTTCTCGAACCTGACCTCGCCCCGCACGAAGTCGTGGCAGACGGTCTCCCCCTCCAGGGGCGTCTTGAATCGCACGACGGGGACGACGCCCTGGCGCTGGTGCTCCCGCTCAGCCTCTGGGGTCAGGTCCCGGCAGCGGCGATCGTACCCCGGAGGCTGATGACGCCGCTGCTGCTCCTCCCTCATGCTCTGAAGCCGCTCGGTGGAGCAGTAGCAGCGATAGGCGCTCCCCTGTTGCACCAGTCGCTCCGCCGCCTGCTGGTAATGGTGCAGCCGCTGGGACTGGATGTAGGGGCCATAGGGGCCGCCGACGCCGGGGCCCTCGTCCCACTCAAGGCCGAGCCAGCGGAGGGATTCGATGATGGCCTCAGTCGCGCCCTCCACTTCCCGCTGCTGGTCCGTGTCCTCGATACGCAGGATGAAGACGCCTCCGGTGTGGCGGGCGTAGAGCCAGTTGAACAGGGCAGAGCGAACGTTCCCTACGTGGGGCTCCCCCGTAGGGCTGGGCGCGAATCGGACTCGCACACGCTGCGTCATGCCTGGTGCCTCCGGCCCCCATTGTAGCATCCGGGCTATCAGGTGGTGAGAATTCTTTCGACCATCTCCCTGTCCCCCTTCCTGGCCAGGAAAGGGGAGGATTATATCTGGGGGGTACCCCCAGACCCCCAGCAAAGGGGCTTCGCCCCTCTGCACTCCCCTTTCTGGACGGAGAGGGGGGGGGTGCCGGAGACAACTGTGGAATAGACTCAGCCACTAGAGGCGCGCTGGTACACTGCCACCTGCCAGATGCCGGAGGTGCGATAGAACGCAGGCTGAAACCCGTTGGCCTGCATGATGGCGTCCACCTCTCGCGTGGGGTGGAGGTAGGCCCTGAAGGGGTTGTGCCGCAGCCGCATCCCCAGGCCAAGGAGGGGCGTAGCCAGTCGCCACATCGCTTTCAGCCACCAGTCGTCCCGCGGGTACACCAGGCCGTACCACCGGCGCGCCAGGGCCGAGGAGAGGCTCACGAGAGACGCCATATCGTGGTAGCAGCAGACCACTCGGTCCAGGGTGACGACGTCGGCCTGGGGCAAGGAGGAGGCCAGAGCCACAAAGTCGCCGTGGTGGTAGGCGACCCGCGAGGCCAGGCCCAGACGCTCCGCCTCCTGCCGCGCCGTCCCCAGGTACGCCGACGATGCGTCCACGCTGGTAGCGCTTGCCGCGCCGGCTTTCAACAGCTCGTGTTGAACAGCGCCGACGCCACCGCCGATATCCAGGAGGGACAGGCCTTTTACTCGTTGGGCCCGCAACGCCTCGATCAACAGGCGCGTAGAGGTGCGGGGGCCACGCTTACGGTCGTGTTGCAGCTCCCGTGCAGCCACCTTCTGGTCGAAGAAGGCCTCTATTCCCCGACACTGGTCACAATTCACAGCGCATCCCCTGGCGGTCGTATGCCTCCGCTCAGCGTAGTGTCCTGTCCCTGAAACCTCACCACATTGAGTGCACCCCCCAAGGGCGTCTACCTCACCCCCTGGCCCCCTCTCCGGCAGGAGAGGGGGAGAGACTGTATCTGGGAGATACCCACAGCCCCCCACTAAAGGGGCTTTGCCCCTCTGGACTCCCCTTTTCATCACGTTGCTAGCCAGCAACCAGCGCCCTCGCCTCCCGAAGGGCCGCCTGCAGGTCCTGGGGCAACGGCGATGTGAACGCCAAACGCTCGCCCGTAGTGGGGTGCCGGAAGGCCAGGGAGCAGGCGTGGAGAAACTGGCGGTCCAGGAAGGGAACCCGGCGGCGGGAGTAGACCACGTCCCCCACTATGGGGTGCCCCACGGAGGCCAGGTGCACCCTTATCTGATGGGTCCTGCCGGTAGCGGGACTGACCTCCAGGAGGGAGAAGCCACCCAGCACCTCTCGCACCCGGTATCGGGTCACCGCAGCCCTGCCGCCTGGCACCACTGCCATCCTTTGCCGGTGGATGGGGTCTCTGTCAACGGGCGCATCGATGACGCCCTCATGCGGGCGGGGCGTTCCCACCACCAGGGCCAGGTAGCCCTTCTCCACCTCCCGCTCCTTGAGCTGGTGGGACAGGCTTTGATGCGCCGCGTCGTTCTTGGCCACCATCATCAAGCCCGAGGTGTCCTTGTCCAACCGATGCACAATGCCAGGGCGCAGCTCCCCACCGATGCCTGAGAGGTCAGTACAGAGGGCCATGATGGCGTTGACCAGAGTGTGCCGAGGGTGGCCCGGCCCGGGATGCACCGTCAACCCCGCGGGCTTGTCCACCACCAACAGGTGTGCATCCTGATAGACCACCTCCAGCGGTATGGCCTCCGCCTCCATCTCCACGGATACGGGCGGCGGCACCACCACCTCCACCCCGTCCCCTGCCTTGAGGCGCAGGGCGGGTTTCCCTGGCCTCCCGTTGACCCGCACCAACTCATCGTGGATCAAGGTCTGAAGCCGCGACCGTGAGAGCTGGGGCAGATGGCTCGCCAGGTAGCGGTCCAGCCGGTCGGCTCCCGACTCCACCGTGAGGAGGTGCTTCTGGGTCATTGGCGTGTAAGCCCTCCGGGCTCCTCCGCGCACGACACTGAGGGCTCCCCCTGCAGCGACTCCATGAGGAGCTCGTCGGTGACACGACCGTCCGATGGACCACCCTTCGGTGGAGCGGAGGCAGGTCGGAGGAGGGCCATCGCCGTAGCAGCCATTCCCATCAGGATGGAGGAGTCCGCCAGGTTGAAGTTGGGCCACCAGCCCACCGCGATGAAGTCGGTGACGCCACCCAACAGGAGCCGGTCCACGAGGTTTCCCAAGGCCCCTCCCAGTATGAGCCCAACGCCCAAACGCAGGAGGAGGCTCAAATGAGCATGGCGTCGGTAGAAGAACGCCAGGAGGACCACACCCCCCACCGATGCCACAATCAAGAAGAGGGTCTGGCCCTGGAAGAGGCCAAAGGCGCTGCCTCTGTTGACCACGTACTGCAGGCGCAGGAGACCCTCGGCGGGGATGGCCTCACCCTCCACCATCCACAGGCGCACCAGCCCCTTGGTCGCCTGGTCCGCTACGAAGACGCTGAGCAGGGCGCCAAGCAGCACCCAATCCCGATACCAGGCCCTCACCGCTGGCTCGCGGCCCACAGGAGGTGGCGCTCCATCGGGTGCCTGGAGATGCTCTGGGATAAAGGTCTCTGGCGAGGGTGAGGGCAAGGGCTGAGTGACCATGGGCTTCACGAGGCTCACAGGGCACTGGCCAGGTAGTCCGAGACGATATGCGCGACCTCTTGCTCGCGGTGGGCGTAGGTGTGATTGGCCCTCTCTACCGTCTTGAAGATCAGGGGGCCGGGCATTTCTTGTAGCTCCTGCTGCAGCCTCTGGCTCGGCACGATCCTGTCACCCTGCCCTACCACGAACAGCTTGGGCCGCTTGTCTTTGGCAAGAGGCGCTTTCTGGACCGCCGCCAGGGGTGGTGAGAGGAAGACAAAGGCCTTGGGGTCCTTCATCTCCTTCAACGCACCGAGGACAACAGAGGCGCCAAAGGAGTGGCCCACCACCGCCAGTCGCGAGCGGTTTACCCCTGGGAAAGCGCCCATCACCTTCAGCGCGGCGGCCACGTCCTGGTGCTCCGCCTCACCGTTGGTGAACTGGCCACCGCTTTCGCCCACTCCCCGGAAGTTGAACCGCAAACACGCAAAGCCCCGCTGGACCACTTCCCTGGCAAGGGCCGCCATGAGGGGCGAGTCCATGCGACCGCCAAATACGGTGTGACCAGGGCACAGGACGACGCCTGGAAGGGGTGGCCGCGCTCCACGGGGTGTCGCGATGACCCCCTCGAGGGTGATGCCTTGGCTCTGAATAGCGAGGGCTGTTTGGGTCATGGGAGCGAGTCGTGGCTGGTCTTCCATAGAAAGGGGCACCGCCCTCCCTAGCCCAGCCACCGGCTGAAGAAGCCGCCCACCAGGTCGGCTATCTCCCGCTCGTGGCCAAACAGGAAGTGGTCACCGCCCAGGATCTGGTAGACCTCCTTGGGGTCCTGGAACTGCTGGGTCAACGCCTGGAACTGGTCGCCGGGCACCGCCTGGTCCAGGTCGCCGGCGATGAACAGCTTGGGCATGAGCAGGCCAGAAGCGACGGCCTCCTTCAGGCGAGGCGCGGGGCACCCGATGACCCCTACCGCCCGCACCTCCGGCCCTCTCGCCACCGCCTGGAGGGCGATGGAGGCGCCGAAGGAGTAGCCGAGCAGGCCCACCCGCGCAGTGTTCACCTCCTCCACGCCCTGGAGGCACTCCAGGGCGTGGAGGGCGTCCAGCACCTCGGCGTCACCGGCTTCGGAGACACCTTGGCTGCCGCCGACGCCGCGAAAGTTGAAGCGCAGGGACGCCACCCGCTGTTGCCGGAGCCCCCAGCAGGAGGCCACCACCACGTTGTTGTCCATGGTGCCCCCCATCCGGGGGTGAGGGTGGCACACCACGACGCCCGGGAAGGGCCCTTGGCCGTCGGGGACGTGGAGCACCCCCTCCAGGGTAAGGCCTTCGCTGAAAAAGGTCACCGACCGGTCGGGCATGGCGGCTCCTTTGGGCTTCTGATTTCATCATAGGGGGGAGCTTTGCCCTTGGCAAGGGGACCTATCCAGCACCTCCTCACGGAGTGCCCCCTCCTCTGCTAGAATGAGACCACTTCCCAAGGGAGACAAGCTATGAGGCCCATTGACATGCGCAGCGATACGGTAACCCATCCCACCCCGGAGATGCGCCGCGCCATGTATGAGGCCGAGGTGGGCGATGACGTATGGGGCGATGACCCCACCGTGATACGCCTGGAGGAGATGGCGGCCCAGCGCTTGGGGAAGGAGTCCGCCCTTTTTTGCGCCAGTGGCACCATGAGCAACCTGGTGGCAGTCCTGACCCACTGCACCCGCGGCCACGAGATGATTGTCGGCGACCGGGCCCACATGTTCCTTAACGAGGCAGGCAATGCCTCGGCCCTCGCTGGAGTCCACGTTCGCACCGTTCCCAACGACGAGCAGGGGCGGATGGATCCGTCCCAAGTCGAGGCAGCTATCCGTGGCGTGAACATCCACTTCCCCCGCACAGGCCTCGTCTGTTTGGAGAACACTCACAACCAGTGTGGCGGCACCGTCCTCACCCCCCAGGAGACGGCCTCGGTGGCCGAGGTGGCCCACCACCACGGGATCCCTGTCCACCTGGACGGCGCCCGCATTTTCAACGCTGCCGTCTTCCTGCGTCTTCCCGTCGCCGAGCTAGCCGAGGCGGCCGATTCGGTCTGTTTCTGCATCTCCAAGGGCCTCAGCGCCCCCATCGGTTCCCTGCTCGCAGGCACCAGGGAGTTCATTGCCGAGGCGCGCCGCTGGCGGCAGGCCGTGGGTGGAGGCATGCGCCAGGTGGGGGTCATTGCCGCCGCGGGGATCGTATCGCTCGAAACGATGGTGGACCGGCTGGAGGAGGACCACCAGAACGCCTATCGCCTGGCCCAGGGGCTGGCCAATGTCTCCGGAGTGGAGATGGACCCCGAGCGAGTGCAGACCAACATTGTGTTCTTTCAGGTGTCGGCCATGCCTTTGGCCGAGCTCGTGGCACGTCTGGAGGAGCGGGGAGTGAAGGTGTGGAGCGGCGGCGGGCGCATCCGCATGGTCACCCACCACGGCATTACCGCTGACGACGTGGACGAGACGGTGGCGGCGGTGAGGGAGGTGGTGGCGGGCAGATTGCCTAAATCCCCATGATGTGGTAACCGCCGTCCACGGGGATGACGGTGCCCGTCACGGCGCTGGAGAGGTCGCTGCACAGGAAGAGGGCCGCCTTGGCGATCTCCTCTTGGGTGATGTTCCGCGCCAGGGGGGAGCGCTCGGCGTGCATTCGCTTCATGGTGGTGTACCCCTGGATCACCCGTGACGACAAGGTGTCCACAGGGCCGGGCGAGAGGGCGTTGACCCGGATGTTCTTCTTCCCCAGCTCAGACGCAAGCTGCCGCACTTCGTGCTCCAGGGCGGCCTTGGCCGTCCCCATGACGTTGTAGCCGGGGAAGACTCGCTGCGAGGCCTGGAAGCTCATGGTGATGATGCTGCCGCCCTCCTTCTCCATGAGGGGCGCCGCGTAGCGGGCGATGGGCAGGAGGGAGTAGGCGCTGATCTCCAGGGCCAGGCGAAACCCATCGCGGCTGGTCTTGGTGAAGTCGCCCCCCAGGTCATCCCGGTTGGCGAAGGCGATGCTGTGGACGACGACGGCGAGGCTGCCGAGCTGCTCCTGCACCTGGCGGAAGGTCTCCTCCACCTGCTCGTCGCTGGTCACGTCGCACTGGAGGAGCACCACGTCGTCGCTCAGGGTGGCGGCCAGGCTGGCGACCCCCTCCTTGACGCGCTCGTTCTGGTAGGCCAGGGCCAGGCGCGCCCCCGCTTGGTGGAGCGCTCGGGCGATGGCCCAGGCGATGCTGCGCTGGTTGGCCACGCCGAAGATCAGCGCGTTCTTTCCTTCGAGGTTGATGCCGTACAAGGTGACCTCCTATGACAGTGGGCGAGTCCCCAAGTCAACTGGCTCCAGGATACCGAGTTTCAGCCACGGGCGCCAGAGGCCAGGGCGCACCCTGGCCCCACGACAAGGCAGGTGTCTATCGACAAACGCTTGGGTTGGGGCCAGCGTTCACCTTGCCCTTACTTGTCATTCCGAGCGCAGCGAGGAATCTAGGACGTGACAAGGCAGCAGACCCATCACCACTGATCAGAATGATTCGCCCTAGATTCCTCATTCCGATGGAATCGGGACTCGGAATGACATGCCACCGGCGGAGCCCGCCGCCTTGCGGCTCTCCTTCGACTCAGCATGCTAGGACGAGGGGGGTTCCTGGGTCCCCGGTTTGTCCTCCACGCCCTTGTAGGCCACCCACCAGGCCCGCAGACGCTTCGCCACCTCCCCCTCGTACCCCTGGTCCGAGGGCTGGTAGTACCGCTTGCCCTGAAGGGCCTTGGGCAGGAACTCCTGGCCCACGAAGTGCCCCTCGTAGTCGTGGGCGTACCTGTAGCCCTTGCCATACCCCCTCTCCCGCATCAGCCCGGTGACGGCGTTGCGCAGGTGCAGGGGCACCGGATCGTTGCGGGTCTGGCGAACGTCCTCCAGGGCGCGGTTGAGGGCAGCGTAGGCGTTGTTGCTCTTAGGCGCCGTGGCCAGGTATACCGTGGCCTCGGCTAGGGGGATGCGCCCCTCGGGCATGCCGATGAAGTGGACCGCCTGCTGGCAGGCCACCGCGATGGGCAGGGCCAGGGGGTCCGCCATGCCGATGTCCTCGGCTGCCAGGATGACGATGCGGCGGGCGATAAACAGGGGGTTCTCGCCTGCCTCTATCATGCGCCCCAGCCAGTAGAGGGCGGCGTCGGGGTCCGATCCCCGCACCGACTTGATGAAGGCCGAGATGGTGTCGTAGTGCTGGTCGCCCTGCTTGTCATAAAGCAGGGCACGCCGCTGCAGGGCGTCCTCCACGGTGGGCAGGGTGACGAGCACCACGTCGTCCTTGTCGACAGGCGTGGCTGAGAAGGCCAGCTCAAGGGCGTTGAGGGCCACCCGTGCGTCCCCGTTGGCGATGGTCACCAGCATCTCCAGGGCGTCGGGGGCCACCTCCACGCCATGCCCGCCCAGGCCTCGCTCCTCGTCCTTGAGAGCCCGCTCCACGATGAGGCCCACCTGTTCATCGGTGAGCGACTCCAGGGTGAAGACGCGGCAGCGGGAGAGGAGGGGGGCGATGACCTCGAAGGAGGGGTTCTCGGTGGTGGCGCCGATGAGGGTGATGGTGCCGTCCTCCACGTAGGGAAGCACAGCGTCCTGCTGGGCCTTGTTGAACCGGTGGATCTCGTCCACGAACAGGATGGTCCTCTGGTCGTGCATCCCGGCGCGCTCTTTGGCCTCCTCCACTACCCGACGCAGGTCGGCCACGCCCGCGGACACTGCGGACACCGGGCTGAAGTGGCACTGGGTGAGGCTGGAGATGAGGAAGGCCATGGTGGTCTTGCCGCTGCCGGGGGGCCCCCAGAGGACCATGGATGGGACCTGGTCGGCCTCGATGCTGCGGCGCAGAACGCGCTGAGGGCCAACCAGGTGGTCCTGTCCCACGAACTCGTCGAAGGTGCGGGGGCGCATCCGGGCCGCCAGGGGGGCCTCGTGGGCCTGGCGGGCCTTGCGGCGGTGCTCAAAGAGGGTCATGGGGGCATTCCCGTTACGAGTTGGCATCGCCCCTCAGTATACCACCGGCCTTACTCGACCATCAGCCCAAGGTGGCATCCGACGGGCCTGGACAGGGGCAGTCAACCCGGCTGCTGGAGCAGTTGCAAAATGTTGCCGTCGGTGTCTTGGAAGGTGGCCACCCAGCCACCCCACGCCTCGCGCTCCGGGGGGCGGATGAACTCCACGCCTCGCTCCTTGAGCCGCGCGTAGAGGGCGTGGATGTCCCGGACGTCCAGGTGGACCATGACGCGATAGGGGTCTTGGCTTTTGCCTGCTACCAGGGTGTGGACCCCCAGGTTCAAGCGCATCTCCCCGAAACGAAAGGCCACCCAATCGGGGCGCACCGAGTGGACGGGCAGGCCCAGGACGTCCCGATAAAAGGGGACCAGGCGCTCCACGCTATCGGTCCAAATGGTTACCCCCACCACTCCCTCGATCATGGCGCCCTCCTTGTGATGATGGTGCAGACCCTGCTTATCTAAGGTACTCTTTTCCCTCTGGGGACAAAAGCCTGCGGAGCCTTTCTACGCAGATGTCCTACAATATGGGTAGAATACGGGTCATATAGGTAAGACCGCCGCCATGAAATGGCCTTTCCTGACAGTCGGCCTCCTGTTAGTTACCCTGGCCTGCACACCGGGGGTAACAGTGGCGCCCGCGTCCCCCACAGCCATTCCAACCCTTGTATCCACACTAACGCAGCCTCCTCCCACTCTCACCCCCGCACCCACCCAGTCACCCCCCTTCCTTCCCAAAGCCGTCCTGGGCAACCATGTTTTCTACCTGGAGATCGCCGATACGGCGGAGGAGCAGGCCCGGGGTTTCATGGAGCGCCCGGCCCTCCCTCTGGACCGAGCCATGCTCTTTGTTTATGAGGCCGAAGGGCCGTGGGTATTCTGGATGAAAAACACCCTCATTCCCCTAGACATCCTCTGGATGAGCAGCACCCTGGAGGTGGTGGATATCCAGACCATGCACCCTGAACCGGGGAAGACCGACGCGGCGCTCACCCGTTACCTCTCCCGCGCCCCGGCCCGCTACGTTCTGGAGATGAACGCCGGCCTTGCCCAAGCCTACCAACTCTCGCGAGGGATGAAGGTAACTCTCCATCTGGCTGAAGAGTAGGGCCTTCCGTTAGGGTCCCCCCTGGAGAGGGAGGACTCGCACAGGATGGCCAAGAACAGCGTGACATGGTTGGAGCTGGTGCGCCAGGCTGGTGCCGAAGGGGAAGGAGAGTTCTTATGGGGCGTAGAGGGTGGGGGGAGAG
>SHYH01000020.1 GCA_009692865.1 Dehalococcoidia bacterium | reverse complement strand
GAGCTTCCTCCCGCCATGGACGAGTTCCTGACCTTGATGCGCACCAGCAGGGTGGATAAGCAGGAGTTCCTGACCCCCGACCGGGAGAGGTTCTTTAAGGACATCGGCCATGCCCTGGCCCAGACCGGGCACCTTCGCCTCTATTTTCTGCAGATCAACGGCAGTCACGTAGCGGCGGCTCTCTGCTTTGACTACGGGGGACGCCGCTTGTTGTATAATAGCGGTTACGACCTGAGCTACTCGTCGCTCAGCGTGGGCTTCCTGCTGAAGGCCCTGTGCCTGAAGGACGCCATTAGCACCGGCATGAGCTATTTTGACTTCCTCCGGGGACCCGAGCCCTACAAGTACGACCTTGGGGGAAGGGACGTTCGGCTGTACCACCTGGTGATCACGCGCCGTCCTGAGAACCCGCCAGCCGAGGTGTAGTGTGGAGCGCATCGCATTCATCAGTGTTCACGGCTGTCCTGTGGCCCGGTTGGGAGAGCGGGACACGGGCGGTATGAACGTCTACGTTCTGCAGGTCGCCAAGGAGCTGGGCAAGCGGGGGGTGAAGGTGGATATCTACACCCGCCACCACGACCCTGCAGACCATGCTATCACCGAGTTGGGTGAGCACACGCGGGTGATCCACGTGACAGCGGGCCCCTATGGAGAGCCCAAAGACACTCTCTACCAGTACCTGCCCCAGTTCCTCAACAACGTGAAGCGGTTCCAGGTGGACCACGAGCTGGAGTACAGCCTGGTCCACAGCCACTATTGGTTCTCCGGGTGGGTGGGCTCCCTCCTGGCTGAAGGCTGGCATGTGTCCCACGTGACCACCTTTCACACCCTGGCGGAGATCAAGAAGCAGGCCCGCGCCGGTGAGCAGGAGCCCTCAATCCGAAGCCAGGGGGAGTGGAAGATCGTTCACGAGGCGGATCGCGTCATCGCCTTCAGCCGCCACGAGAAGGATGCCCTCACCAGGTTGTACAGCGCCACCCCCTCCAAGGTGGAGATCATTCCCTGCGGGGTAGACTTGGAGCTTTTCAAGCCCAGCCGCAAAAGCTCGGCCAAAAAACAGCTTGGCCTCCAAGGGAAAAAGGTCGTTCTTTTCGTGGGCCGCATCGAGCCCCTGAAGGCGGTGGACCTGCTCCTGAGGGCTGTGGCTTTGCTGGAGGACCGAGAGAAGGTCCATCTCCTGGTGGTGGGTGGCAACCCGCATCGGGACCGGGAGCTGAGGCGAGTCAAGGCCCTGGCGGTCGAGCTGGGGCTTGGGGAGGCGGTCTCCTTCACCGGCACCGTGGACCAGAATCAGCTCCCCACCTACTACAGTGCGGCTGACGTCTTCGTCCTGCCCTCCTACTACGAAAGCTTTGGCCTCGTAGCCCTGGAGGCCATGGCCTGCGGCACCCCGGTCATCGCGGCCCGCGTGGGGGGCCTGAAAGACGTGGTGAAGGAGGGCCTGACGGGGTATCTCATCCCCTGGCGCTGTCCCGAGCCCTATGCGGAGCGGCTGGAGGTTTTGCTGAGCCACGAGGACCTGCGCTCCAGCATGGGGCAGGCCGCCCGAAAGCTCGCCAAGGAGCAGGGCTGGGGCAAGGTGGCGGAGCGCCTTCTGGGAGTCTACCAGGAGCTGCTGGAGAGGCCCCAGTCCGCGGTGGTGGGCGCCTAGGCAGCCAGGGCGTGCCTTGGACCCACACTACGGTGCGTGATTCAGGGCAACCGCTCAGGGTGAGCTGGCCTGGGGAGAACCTGGTGCACGCGAACTTACGCAACCGAGTACTTGTCAGGAAGGCAGCCCATGCTTGACCTCCACGCCCACTTCCTGCCGGGGGTGGACGACGGGCCTCGAGCCCTAGCGGACACTCTGGCGCTGCTGCGCAACGCCGCGACCCACGGCTTCCAGGTGATGGTGGCCACCCCCCACAATAAGGACGTGTGGCTCAAAAGTTCCCTCCCCGCCCTGCGCGCCCTCTTCGAGGAGGTGCGAGAGGCGGCCCGCCAGGCCGGCATCCCCATCGAGCTGCACCTGGGCATGGAGAACCACCTGGAGCCCGATCTGCCTCAGAGGGTGGACGAAGGGCTGGCTCTCACCCTGGCCGCAACTCGTTCCATCCTGGTGGAGCTTCCCTTTAACCAGTACCCCCTTTATGCCGACGACACCCTCTTCGCCCTCCAAGTGCGAGGGCTGACCCCCGTCATCGCCCACCCCGAGCGCCAAGCGGACATCCAGCGGCGGCCTCAGATTCTCCGAGCGCTCGTGGAGCGGGGGATGCTGGCCCAGGTGACGGGCGAGAGCATTACCGGTGAGTTTGGGCCCGAGGCCCAGGCCTCGGTGCGGACTCTTCTGAAGCAGGGGCTGGTCCACCTGATGGCGTCAGACACCCACGCGCCCGAGGGGAGGCGTAGCCCCCAGCTCGAGAAGGCCGTGGCCGCCGCTGCCCAACTGATAGGGGAACAGCGGGCCCGCGCCCTGGTGGAGGCCACCCCCAGGGCAATCCTGAACGGCCAAGCGGTGAGCTTTCCGCTGCCGGAGCGCTAGCAGGGCGTGCCCTGCACTCACGCTACGACAGGTGATTCACGAAGTCCTTAGATGGAAGGCGCGGGCAAGGGGGCACGGTGCCTTTACTCTGTCATCCCTAGCGCCCCTCCTTGTCATTCCGAGCGCAGCGAGAAATCCTGGACGCAGGGTAATCACAAAGATGCGAGGGTTGAGCACATCCCTTCGCTCTAGATTCCTCGTCCCGATAGATCGGGACTCGGAATGATATGCTCTGCTCAGATGTCACCCTCCACCCGCTTGCCACAGCAGGGTTTGGCTGGACCGGCGAGTAAGCCAACGCAGGGGCCAGGCTGGCCTCCCCCCTACAACAGGGCGCAGGGATCTTGCGCCACTTGTGTCGTGGCGCCCTGGCGTTTCTAGGCCTTGACGGGTTTGAGAGATACCGCTGAGCACCAGTGGCGGTAGGCGGCCTTCTTGCCGCGGATGGCGTCGAAGTAGAGGTCCTGGAGCTGGCGGGTGGTGGCCCCCATCTTGCCGTCGCCAATGGGACGGTGGTCGATCTCACCCACGGGCGTCAGGTGGGCGGCGGTGCCGGTGAGAAAACACTCGTCGGCGGTGTATAACTCACTACGGTCAACGGACCGCTCCACGGTGGCGATCCCCAGCTCCCGGTGCGCTATCTCCATGACGGTGTTACGGGTGATCCCCTCCAGGATGTTGTCGGAGGCGGGAGGCGTCACCAGCTTGCCACCCTTCACCAGGAAGATGTTCTCCCCCGTGCCCTCGGAGACGTGGCCGTCGGTGTTGAGCATGATGGCCTCGTCGAAGCCGCTGAGGGTGGCCTCGGTCTTGGCCAGCACGCTGTTCACGTACAACCCGCTGATCTTGAACCGCGGTGGGATCATGGTGTCGTCAATGCGGCGCCAGGAGGAGGTGCAGCAGCGGGCGGCGGCGTTGACGTCCAGATAGGCGCCAAAGGGGATCATGAACACGAGGAAGTCATCTTCCAGGTCCTGGAGCTTCAGGTTGGCCACCCTCTGGGCGCTCTTGAAGGCCAGGGGGCGAATGTAGGAGTCCTGGCGGTAGTCGCACTTCTCCACCAACTCCAAGGTGATGCGGCAGAGGTCATCGATGGAGTAGGGGAGCTTCATCTTGAGGAGCTGGCAGCCGCTGAGGAACCGCTGATAATGCTCCCGTAGGCGAAAGATGTTGGCGGTGCCCTCCTCCTCGTTCCAGTTGGCGCGGATGCCTTCGAAGACGGCGGTGCCGTAGTGGAGGGCGTGGGTCATCACCCCCACCTTTGCCTCCTCTAAAGGGATGAACCGTCCTCCAAGGAAGCACAAGGGTGTGGGCATCGTTGACTCCTTCCGGCGTTCTCGTAGCTGGCTCCATTATAGCTAGGGTGCGTCGCCTGGACAATGCTGGGCCTGGCCCTAGCCTGGTGTCCCCGAAGAAGCACGTCAATCGTCATTGCGAGGAGTCCCGACAAGTCGGGGCGACGAAGCCCCCATGCCATCGGGGCCACGGCCCTTCTTCGTAGGGCCTTGCAATGACAGTCCGGTGTGAGTTCCCTTGGCGGGTTTCAGGGACAGGACACTGGGGGCTGAGGCCCCCGAGGCCCGGCGGGGCTAGGCGGCCAGGAGCCGCTCGATGGCCTCCTGTTGGGCTTGGTGGAGCTGACGGATGCCCTCGCCGGCCATGTCGAGCAGGCCCTCCAGTGTCTCCCTGCTGAAGGGCTTCGCCTCCGCCGTGCCCTGGACCTCCACCAGATCACCCTTATCGGTCATGACCACGTTGAGGTCCACGTCCGCTCGGGAGTCCTCCTCATAGCACAGGTCCAGGAGGGCCTGGCCGTCCACGACGCCCGCGCTGACGGCCCCCACGGCGGCCTTGAAGGGAATGGAGGCCAGAAGGCGGCGGCGCTGGAGGACCAGGAATGCCTGGTAGAGGGCCACGTAGGCGCCGGTGATGGCGGCAGTGCGGGTCCCCCCATCGGCCTGAAGGACGTCGCAGTCCACGGTGAAGGTGCGGTCTCCCAGGCGCGGGAGGTCGGTGATGGCCCGAAGCGAGCGCCCGATGAGGCGCTGGATCTCCTGACCTCGCCCGGACTCTCCGCGGGGCGTGCGGGTGAGGGTGGAGCGAGGCAGCATCCCGTACTCGGCGGTCACCCACCCCTTGCCGGTCCCGCGTAGGAACCCAGGGACCCTGTCCTCCACGCTGACGGTGCACAACACTCGGGTGTTACCCATCTCGATGAGGCACGACCCTTCAGGGTACAGCAAATACCCAGGGGTGAGGGCCACATGGCGAAGCTGATTGTGGTCGCGGCCATTGGTGCGGCGCATGGGTGTCTCCACGCTAGAATTGTTTGAGGCAGCGTTAGTATAGCAGACTGCCTGGCGGGCGACAGTCAACTAGGGGAAGGGGCGTGGGCGAGATGTGATAATTCTCACTTATCCTTGACAAGAGAACACAGGAGTTTTAATTTCGCATGCTCCCCACTCACACAAGGCAACGGGAAGGCCTGAACATGAAAAGGAAGAAGGCCCCGAGATGTCAGGGCCTTCTTCACGCACATTCGATTATCATGCGGCCTACCCGTCATTTAGACGGCCGTCTTCACCTCGGTCACGTCGCCAGCGCCCAACTTGATACCCTGTCCCTCATGATGTGCATGTGATGCCTGGGCGTTGGGGGACTCTGTTATGCAATTAGCGTCAGTCTTGCTCTCAATATAGGAGAGCGGCTTGATCTTGGTCTTGGGGTCCGCCTTTCTAGCCTTGATGCCGTCTGCTATCAGCTTTAGCATCGCTGGCGGCGTTGGAGATGTAAGCTTGTGGTGGTCCATGAATGTTGGCATACTTTCCTCCTGAGAATTCGCTAAAACACTGCGGTCACAGTCGTACTTGTTGCGAATGGCGTCAAGAGAGGGGCTTGTTTGGCTCTCATTGCTCCAGCTTCACCCACAGGGTCATGCCGTCGGTGACAAGCTCCATGGTGCCCCGCTCAGCGGTCTCGAGCACATAGGCCACCCTCTCCTTCAGCCGAGCGAGCACCTGAGCGTTCGGGTGCCCGTAAGAGTTGTCGGCGCCCACTGAGATGACGGCCACCGAGGGCGAGGTCGCTTCCAGGAAGGCCTCGGTGGTGGAGGTGGCGCTGCCGTGGTGGGCCACCTTCAGTACGGTGCTGCCCAGTTCCGGCGCGTGGCGCAGCAGATAAGTCTCCGCCGTTTCCTCAATTTCCCCAGGCAGGAGAAGGGAGGCCCGGCGGTAGCGGATCAGAAGCACCACGCCGTTGTTGTTGGTGTCCCGGTTGGTGCCCTGTAGCAGGGGCTCTGGGGGATGAAGAACCCCCATCGTTAGATCGCCAAGGCGCCCCTGCATCCCATCCCTGGCCGTGAGCACCTGAACGCCCCTTTGTTGCAACTCCTCTCGCCAGCGGTCGTAGTTGGGGCTGTCTGTGGGTGTCTCGGGGTCCAGGACCGCTCCTACGGGGTACTCCCCTGGAAGGCCCAGGAGGCCGTCCAAGTGGTCCGCATCGGGGTGGGTGAGGACCACTACGTCCAACCGCCGAGCGCCCAGGGGCAGTAGGGTGCTCAGGTGGTCGAGGAGGAGGCGAGGGTCGGGGCCGCCGTCAATGAGGACCCGGTGGCCTTCAGGCGACTGGATGAGGATGGCGTCCCCCTGGCCTATGTCCAGCACCGTAAAGTGCAGCCGCCCATCGGTGGGTGGAAGGACCGCTCCCCACACGAAGACGCGGGCCAGCACCAGCAATAGCTAGCGCAGGTATGGGCGAGCCCACAGAGGCGCCATTGACAACTTACAACAAGTGATGTAAGTTATAAAGTGTAGGAGCGACGGTTATGCGAGGTTGGATCGCCCTCAGCTGTACTTGTACCTGGGAGGGCTCGGAGTCGGAGGCCTTTTGTGCCTCTTCCGGCCCTCTTGCGCGACAGGAGCAGCGAGAGGGCCTTTTGTTTTGGCGACGGACCTGGACGTGAGAAACCTATTCAGGAGGAGAGCATGACCCAACAGATTCAAGCCACGAAGGTAGACCGCGAGCTCGATACGCGGGGTCTTCTGTGCCCCATGCCGGTAATCCAGGCTTTCGAGGCGATGAAGGGCCTGGTCTCAGGGCAGACCCTCAGGGTAGTGGCCACGGACCCGGGATCCAAGGCCGATTTTCCCGCTTGGGCCGAGTCTCTGGGCCATCGGCTGCTGCGCCACGAGGAGGATCACGGCGTCTACACTTATTGGATCCAGAAGGGATAGGAGAGGGAACATGCAGCAGACATTGGAGAAGCTTACACTGGATTTTCAAGAGTTCCAGCGGCTTCACTTGGAGGCCCACAAGGAGACTGCCCCCAAGCGCTTGGCCATTGTGGCCTCCAAGGGCTCGCTGGATATGGTCTACCCGCCCCTTATTCTAGCGACCACCGCCGCCTCCATGGGGTGGGAGGTGTCCATCTTTTTCACCTTCTACGGCATGGACGCCCTTCACCGCAAGCGGTACAAGGGCTTGAAAGTGGCGCCCCTGGGCAACCCCGCCTCGCCTGCCCCCTTCCAGGGCATTCCCTTCCAGGTGCCCAACATCATTGGGGCCATCCCCGGCATGACGGCCATCGCCACTATCTTCATGAAGCGGTGGATGAAGAAGGCGAATGTCCCGCCCGTCGAGCAGTTCATCGACATGGCCCACGGGATGGGGGTTAAGATGATCGCCTGCTCCACCACCATGGGCGTCATGAACATAAAGAAGGAGGACCTGTTGCCCATAGCCGACATCGAGGGGGCTGCCTCCTTCCTTCACTTCGCCTCCAAGGCCACCGTCACGCTGTTCGTCTAGGCCCACGCTTCCTCCCCGCCAGCAGTGTAGGGGCAGTTCATGAACTGCCCCTACCTTTTTGGGGCCTCGGGGCCTTCCGGCTCTCAAGGGGTACTCCTTGCAGATGGGGTGCCCGTGTGCTACATTCAAGGGGATTTTCGAGCCAATCTGCGGCCCCCTCTCGACTTGAGGGACCCAAGAGCGATGTTCTGTGGAGCGGAGGGAACACCATGGCGGCCAAAGAGATCTATGAAATCGGCGAGATGCCCCCCGTGGGGGAAGTGCCCAAGCAGATGTACGCCCAGGTGATCCGGCAGGACCGGTTTGGGGAGCCCCGCAACGCCTTCAAGGTTGAGCGGGTGGACGTGCCCCGGTTGGCTCCGGGCGAGGTGTTGGTCTACGTCATGGCCGCGGGGGTGAACTACAACAACGTGTGGGCGGCCCTGGGGTCGCCCGTGGATGTCATTGCTGCGCACCAGCGGGATGGGGACCCCACGCCCTTCCACATCGGGGGCAGCGACGCTTCCGGGATTGTCTACGCCGTGGGGCCTGGAGTGACCAGCCTCAAGGTGGGAGACCAGGTAGTGACCCACTGCGGCATGTGGAGCCCTGATGACCCCTTCATCAAAGCCGGCGGTGACCCCATCACCGCTCCCTCTGCCCGCATTTGGGGCTACGAGCTGAGCTGGGGCAGCTTCGCCCAGTTCACCAAGGTCCAGGCCCACCAGTGCATGCCCAGGGCCAAGCACCTCACCTGGGAGGAGTCCGCCGTGCCCACCCTTGACGGCGCCACTGCCTATCGCATGCTGACGGGCTGGCCTCCCCACACGGTGCAGACGGGGGATGTCGTCCTTATCTGGGGAGGTGCGGGGGGGCTGGGGAGCTTCGCCATCCAGATCACCAAGCATCTTGGCGGCATCC
This sequence comes from Dehalococcoidia bacterium, assembly GCA_009692865.1. Taxonomy (GTDB): domain Bacteria; phylum Chloroflexota; class Dehalococcoidia; order Lucifugimonadales; genus SHYH01. Next base: position 12,555 of record SHYH01000020.1, on the reverse strand, counting down.
CCGTGGCTGTGGTCTCGGACGATGAGCGGGGTAAGTACTGCATGGAGTTGGGCGCCAAGGGGTACATCAACCGTAAGAAGTTCACCCATTGGGGGATGATGCCTCACTGGAAGGACACCGAGGCCTACAACCAGTGGGCCAATGGGGCGCGGGGTTTCGGGCGGGCCCTCTGGGATGCGGTAGGGGAGCGCAAGAACCCTCGCATCGTCTTCGATCACCCGGGTGAGGACACGGTGCCCACCTCCATCTTCGTGTGCGACAACGCAGGGATGGTCGTCATTTGCGCCGGCACCTCCGGCTACAACGCCACCGTGGACCTCCGCTATCTCTGGATGCGCCAGAAGCGGTTTCAGGGGTCCCACTTCGCCAACGACACCCAGGCTAACGCCTTCAACCGCCTCGTAATTGACGGCACGGTCAAGCCGTGTCTCGGCCAGCTCTTCACCTTTGACCAGGTCGGCGAGGCCCACCAGCGCATGCACGAGGGACGCCACCCATCGGGCAAGATGGGGGTCCTGGTCGGCGCCCCGCGCGCGGGCCTGAAGGACATCCCCCGATAGCTGGCGCCAACGGAACCCCAAACCGAACCGAGGTGCACCGTGTCAGACGCCCAGGAGAAGCAGCGCATCGCCGAGGCCCTGGAGGTGTGGGAGAAGGGGCCCCTTGCGAGGAGCCTCAGGGGCAACCCGGAACGGGAGAAAGCCTTCTCCACCAGCTCCGCTGAGGTTAAGCGAGTTTACACGCCCCTGGACCTCCCCGAGGGAGATTACCTGCAGCAGGTCAGCCTTCCCGGCGACTATCCCTTCACCCGAGGGATTCAGGCCACCATGTACCGGGGCCGCTTCTGGACCATGCGCCAGTACGCCGGCTTTGGCACCCCTCGGGAGAGCAACGAGCGGTTTCGCTATCTCCTGAGCCAGGGCCAGACGGGGCTCAGCGTCGCCTTTGACCTGCCCACCCAGCTTGGCTACGATTCCGACGATCCTCGCGCCATAGGTGAGGTTGGCAAGGTGGGTGTGGCCATCAACTCCCTGCGGGACATGGAGGTCGCCTTCCAGGGCATACCCCTGGACCAGGTGAGCACCTCCATGACCATTAACGCCCCGGCGGCGGTGCTCCTAGCTATGTACATCGCCGTGGGAGAGCAGCAGGGGGTGTCGCCGGACAAGCTCAATGGGACGGTCCAGAACGACGTCCTCAAGGAGTACGTGGCTCGGGGCACCTACATCTATCCCCCCAAGCCCACCCTCCGCCTGGCGGGAAACCTGATCGCCTACTGCTCCCAGCACGTGCCGCGCTTCAACACCATCAGCATCAGCGGCTACCACATTCGGGACGCAGGCTCCACTGCGGTGCAGGAGATCGCCTTCACCTTCGCCAATGCCGTTGCCTACGTGGAGGAGACGCTGCGCCAGGGCGTGAGCATCGACGCCTTCGGCCCCCGCATCTCCTGGATCTTTAACACCCACAACGACTTCTTTGAAGAGGTGGCCAAGTATCGGGCCCTCCGGCGCATGTGGGCCAAGCTGATGCGGGAGCGGTTCGGCGCCCAGGACCCCCGCTCCTGGATGTTCCGCACCCACACTCAGACGGGCGGCTCCACCCTGACGGCCCAGCAGCCGGAGATCAACATCGCCCGGGCGGCCATCCAGTGCCTGGCGGCGGTGCTCGGCGGCGTCCAGTCCATCGCCCTCTCCTGCTACGACGAAGCCCTCGCTCTCCCCTCGGACCAGGCCCAGCGCATCGCCCTGCGCACGCAGCAGATCATCGCCCACGAGACGGGCGCGGCCGACACCATTGACCCGCTGGCTGGCTCCTACTACGTGGAGGCTCTGACCAACGAGCTGGAGGCCCAGGCCTGGCAGGAGTTGAAGAAGGTGGAGGACATGGGCGGCGCCGTGGCCGCCGTCGAGAGCGGCTACTACCAGAGTGAGATCTCGGAGGCCGCCTACCGGCACCAGTTGGCCGTGGAGGCAGGTGGCCAGATCGTGGTGGGGGTCAACCAGTACCAGGATGAGGAGAAGCAGCAGGCGATCCCCATCTTTCGCACTGACCCCAGGGTGCACCAGGAGCAGCTGGCCTCGCTGCAGACCCTGCGGCGCGAGCGCAATGGGGAGCTGGTCCGCGCCAGCCTGGAGCGATTGCGAAACGCCGCCAAGGGCTCCGACGACCTGATGCCCGTTATCCTGGACGCTGTAAAGAGTTACGCTACGGTGGGAGAGATCTGCGGTGTCATGAGGGACGTCTTTGGCGAGTACCACCCTCCAACCGTGATCTAGCAGGCTGCGGGAAGAGGGTGTCCAGTCCCGATTCATCGGGACACCCGCCTAGTGGCGGAAAACCTTACTAAACGTGGGTGCAGGGCACGCCCTGCAAGGAGGCAAAGCGAATGGGTATGTTGGATGGGAAGGTAGCGCTGGTGACGGGAGCGTCCAGGGGCATCGGTCGGGCCATCGCCCTGGAGCTGGGCAAGCATGGCGCCTCGGTGGTCGTTAACTATCGGGAGCGCAAGGAGCAGGCCGACGAGGTGGTCCACGAGATCAAGAAGATGGGAAGCAAGGCCATCGCGATCCAGGCGGACGTGACCAAGCCGGAGCAGGTGGACGCCATGGTGGGCCAGGTGGTCAAGGAGTTGGGCCAGGTCTACATCCTGGTCAACAACGCGGGCACCACCGCCGACAGGACGCTCCGCCGGATGAGCAAAGAGGAGTGGCTCAAGGTCATCGACACCAACCTGAACGGCGTCTTCTACGTCACCAGCAGGGTGGTCCAGAGCCTTGAGGCGGGTGGCGGAGGCCACATCATCATGCTGAGCTCCATCATCGGGGAGATGGGCAACGCGGGGCTGGTCAACTACGGCTCCACCAAGGCCGCCCTCATAGGCTTCACGAAGTCGGCGGCCCAGGAGCTGGTCCGCTTTAACATTCTGGTCAATGCCGTGGCCCCCGGGTTCATCGAGACCGACATGATCGTCAACCTGCCCGACGAGGCGCGTCAAACCCTGCTCGACAAGACGCCCATGCGCCGGTTTGGCCGTCCGGAGGAGGTGGCCACCATGGTGCGCTACTTGGTGACCGAGGGGACCTACATTACGGGCCAGGTCTTCAACATTAACGGCGGCATGTACATGTAGGCAGGCAGGGTGTCCCCTGCACCCACGCTACGGTGCGTGGTTCACGGCAAACGCTGAGGTTGAGACCGCCGCAGGATTCCCCCGCACCCACTTGCAATCCAGGGGCGTCCCGATGCACCGGGACGCCCCTACCGCCAGGTCTTAAGACTACCCATCTCGTGGCCGTTTGGGCCGGCGCAAGTAGCGGACACCGGCCAGGGCGAAGAGAGCCCCTGCCATTAGCAGAACGGCCAGAAGGCCGAAGGGAGAGCCCCCTCTCTCTGGGATAGGGAGGCTGGTGGTAGGTGTGGGGGTTTCTGTGGGTTTCGGTGTAACGCTCCTGGAAGGCTCCAGCACGCCGATGCCAAAGAGGCTGAGGGTTTGGCATACCTGGGCACTCACGTCTTGTGACGCCACATCCACTCGAGTGGTCAGGATGGTCCACGCCTGGGTTGCAGTGTCGTAGCGCAGCAGGGGTAGGGAGAAGGGGTTGCCGCCCGCTGCTGCCACGTCCTCGGTCGTGATGGACGCGGTGATAGTGATGCAGCCGCCCAGGGCCGGGCTCTCCTGGCGGATTCCCTCCAGGCTGTACACGGCAACCTCAAAAGGATTTCGTATCTCGCGCACCTCGGGCGGCGGCTTTGGTATGTCCTTCTGCGCTACGTCCCCCACCCGTACTTCCCGATCCTCGTTGAATGTTCCCGAGGGTATCTCCACCATCACGGCGGCCCTGGTCTCCCTGGAGGCGTCAACGACGGTGGCCTCGCGAGGGCTCACAATCGCCACGGCTATGGGGGTTGGCGTGGCCGTCGGAGTGGTGGTAGGGGTGGGAGTCTGGGTCTGGGTGGGGCTAGGCGTTGGGCTAGGGCCAGGCGTGGCCGTGGGAGTGGTGGTGGGCCGTGGGACCGTCTGGCCCTGGGGCCCCGGAGAGGTCACGGCCCACGCGGTGGGGAAAAGGAAGGCATGGAGCATAAAGGCGTAGGCAAGGGCCCAGCACCCTATGAGAAGGCACCGACGCAGACCTGACGCAGCGCCCACTGATCTCCTTATCACCCGGCCATGTAGGTAAGGATACGACAAACGGTGGGTGGAAGGCACCTTGCGCAAGAGTGAGGGTAGCCCGCGTCAGCCAACGCAACTCCAGGTTTGGTGGCGAATCTCGTTGAAGGGATGTGGGGCGTCCCCTATAATCAGGTGAGAGGCCCTTTGACTTCATCGTCTCGCCCTGAGTTCCGATGTGCCGGGGCGAAGGCTGAGAGTTCTTTGGGAAGGGCTTCTGGGGAACCCTTTCTTGCAAGATAGGGTTCCCCAGACCTCTCCGAAAGAACCTGCAACGCTAAACGCCTGGCCTAATCTGCTCCAAATCTGAATTGGTGGCCCGAACGGGACCTGACCCTACATAAACGAAGCTGCAACGGGGCGGCTTCCTGACGTTTCGGAAGAGGGAGGCGACGTGCTGAAGACCATTGGGTGCGGCGAGTTGCGGCAGGAGCACATTGGCCAGGAGGTGACCCTGGCGGGCTGGGTGCACCGCCGACGGGATCACGGGCGGCTCATCTTCCTGGACCTGCGGGACCGATCGGGCCTGGTGCAGGTGGTGGTGAACCCCCAGGACGCTCCTGACGCTCACGGTGTGGCCCAGGAGGTGCGGAGCGAGTGGGTGGTCCAGGTCCGGGGGAAGGTGGGGACTCGCCCGCCTGGCACGGAGAATCTCCAGGCGCCCACGGGGACCGTGGAGGTGATCACAGAGGGTCTCACAGTGCTTAACCCCTCCAAGACCCCACCCTTCTACATCAACGAGGATGTGGAGGTGGAGGAGTCCCTCCGCCTGCGCTACCGACCCCTCTACCTGCGGCGGCCTCGGATGCTGCAGAACCTGGTGCTGCGACACCGCGTGGTCAAGTTCATGCGTGACTTCCTGGACGAGCGGGGTTTCCTGGAGGTGGAGACGCCCATCCTGATCAAGGCGACGCCTGAGGGGGCCCGCGACTACCTGGTGCCCAGCCGTATTTATCCGGGTCACTTCTACGCCCTCCCCCAGTCGCCCCAGCAGATGAAGCAGCTCCTCATGGTGGCGGGGGTGGAGAAGTACTTCCAGATCGCCCGCTGCTTCCGGGACGAGGATCTGCGGGCCGATCGCCAGCCCGAGTTCACCCAGCTAGACCTGGAGATGAGCTTCGTGGACGTTGACGACATCCTCAGCCTTATCGAGGAGCTGTACACGGCCATGATAGCCAAGGTCACGCCTCACAAGCGGGTCCTCAGCCCCTTCCCGCGCCTCTCCTATCAGGAGGCCGTGGAGCACTACGGCAGCGATAAGCCGGACCTTCGTTTTGGCCTCCGGCTCTACGACGTGAGCGACATCGCCGGGGGGAGCGAGTTCCAGGTGTTCCGCCAGGCCCTGGCCCAGGGGGGGGTGGTCAAGGGGTTCGCCGCCCCCGGCTGTTCCAGCTACACCCGGCGGCAGCTGGATGAGCTGACGGACTACGCCAAGGCCCAGGGAGCGGCGGGGTTGGTCACCATTGGCCTCATGGGTGAGGGCGGCCCCGAGACCCTGCAGGCCGACCACATCCGCTCCGCTGCGTCTCGATTCGTGACGCTTGAGCAGGTGCGGGCCCTGGCCCTGCGCACGGAGGCTAAAAGAGGAGACCTGCTCCTCATCGTGGCGGGGCCGGCGGCCGCCACCAACACGGCCCTGGGAGCCCTCCGCCTGCAGATGGGACGCCGCCTGGGGCTGGCCGACCTCAATACCCTGGCCTTTGCCTTCGTGATCGGCTTTCCCCTTTTGGAGTGGAAACAGGACGAGGGCCGGTGGGACTCCGTGCATCACCCCTTTACGGCGCCCGTGGATGAGGACCTTCCTCTCCTGGATAGCCAGCCTGGACGCGTGATGAGCAAGGCCTACGACCTGGTGTGCAACGGCTACGAGCTGGCCAGCGGGAGCATCCGAATCCACCACCGGGAGCTTCAGGAGCGCATCTTCGCCCTCCTGGGCCACACGAAGGAGGATCTGGAGGAGCGGTTTGGACACTTCCTGGAGGCGCTGGAGTACGGGGCGCCTCCCCACGGCGGCATCGCCCCAGGCGTTGACCGGCTGGTGATGCTCCTGGCCGACGCCGACAACCTGCGGGAGGTCATGGCCTTTCCCAAGACCCAGATGGCCGCGGACCTGCTCTTCGGCGCCCCTTCTCCCGTCACCCCGGAGCAGCTCAAGGAGCTGCACCTCCAGGTGGTTTTGGAGGCGCCCCCCGGGTAGCAGGGCAGGTTTGCATAACAAGTCGTTCTGAACGTGGCGTCCTTCCGTAGGGGCGTCCCGATGCATCGGGACGCCCCTACATTGGTTGCGGGTGGGCCCAGGCCGTAGGTGTTGCACCCCGACTGGTCGGCGGCCCCGTATCCCCGCATCGGGGCTGTAGTCACTCGACCTGTCGGTGGCACGCCCTGGCATGCTATAATGGTGAAGTGAATCGCGTCTGGGAGGCAATGTGAAGGTTACCCAAGAGGAGATGGTGGACCGCCAGGCGGTGCTCCAGATCGAGCTGGAGCCCCAGGAGATGGAGCCCTTCGTGGAGCGGGCATATCGGCGTCTGGTGCAGCGCACCACCATCCCCGGCTTTCGCAAGGGCAAGGCGCCGCGTTCCGTCTTTGAGCGTTTGGTGGGGAGGGAAGCCCTCGTCTCCGACGCAATGGAGCTCCTGGTCCCCGAGGCTACGGCCAAGGCTGTCCAGGAGCAGCAGTTGGAGGCAGTGGGCAACCCTCAGGTGGACGTCGTCCAGATGGACCCGGCCGTGCTGAAGGCCACCGTCCCCCTCAAGCCCCTGGTTGACCTGGGACACTATCGGGACCTGCGTCTGGAGGAGGAGTCCAGCGAGGTCACCGACGAGGATCTCCAGCGGGTCATGGAGGAGCTGCAGCGCACCTCGGCGACCTGGGAGCCTGTAGACCGCCCTGTAGGGGACGATGACCTCATCACCATGAACGTCCGAGCGGAGGTGGACGGAAGGGTCCTCACCGACCAGAAGGACATTCCCTACCTGGTGAGCAAGGACGTGGACCGCCCCTTTCCTGGCTTCGCTGGGAACCTCCTGGATATTGCCGTTGAGGAGACGAAACGGTTCACGGTAACCCTTCCGGACACCTACGAGGACCGCCGGGTGGCGGGCAAAGAGGCCCACTTCGTGGTGAAAGTCCTGGAGGTGAAGGAGCGTAAGCTTCCGGAGATGGATGACGAGTTCGGCAAGGGGGTGGGGGTGGGGTACGAAAGCCTGGAGGCTCTCAAGGAGCATGTGCGGCAGGACATACAGGCTCAGAAAGTGCGGGCCGCAGGAGAGCGCTTGCAAGAGCAGGCCTTGGAGAAGGTCATCCAGGACAGTTCAGTGGAGCTGCCACCCCTGATGGTGGAGCACGAGGTTGAGCACTTCATTGACGACCAGCAGCAGACCCTTGCCAGGGGCGGCATGAGCATGGAGGCCTACCTTCAGAGCGCGGGGAAGAGCCCAGAGGAGCTCCGGGCAGAGCTTAAGGACCAGGCCGTGGTCGCCCTGAAGCGGGCCTGGGTGCTGTCTCAACTAGCGGAGGAGGAGGGCCTGGAGGCGAGCTCCGAGGAGATAGATGAGGAGATAGGTCGGCTGGCGTCCTCGATGGGGGAGCAGGCCAAGGCCATAGTGGACGCCTTCTCGAGCCCAGGCGCTCGGGACTCTCTCGCCCGGGCGGTGCTATCCCGCAAGGCCAGGGAGCGGTTGGCGGAGATCGCTCGAGGCCGGCCCAGCGCCCCTTCGGCAGAGGAACCTACCCCTTCGACCTAACCAGAAAGCAACACCGGAGAGCAGGAGGCAATGCAGATGGGTGGTACTCTCAGACCCGAGAACATCATCCCCATGGTCATTGAGTCGGGGGCCCGTGGGGAGCGAGCTTTTGACATCTACTCCATGCTCCTGCGGGAGCGCATCATCATTCTGGGCACTCCCATTAACGACCAGGTGGCCAACCTGATCGTGGCCCAGCTCCTTTACCTGGAGCGGGAGGACGCCGAGAAGGACATCAGCCTGTACATCAACAGCCCCGGGGGCATCATCAGCTCAGGGCTCGCCATCTACGACACCATGCAGCTCATTCGCCCCGCTGTCTCCACCATCTGCGTAGGGCTGGCGGCCAGCATGGGGACCGTTCTCCTGGTCGCCGGGGCCCCAGGCAAGCGGTACGCCCTCCCTAACGCCACCATCCATATGCACCAGCCCATGGGCGGCGCTCAGGGCCAGGCCTCGGACATCGAGATCGCGGCCCGGGAGATCCTCCGCATGCAGGACAAGATCCGTCAGATCATCTCCAAGCATAGCGGCCAGTCCTACGAGCGGGTGGCCAGGGACACGGACAGGGACTACTACCTGACCCCTGAGCAGGCCAAAGAGTACGGCATCGTTGACGAGATACTCGTCAAGCCCTTGACTGACGGCGTGAAGCCAGCATAGCGGACCGAGTCTGCGGGGGGACCTCTCATGCGCGTGATAGGGGAGGGTGGGCATGCCCACCAGTAAGACCGGAAGCAGCAAGGTGGAGTACACCTGCTCCTTCTGCGGCAAACCGCGCAACGAGGTGAAGCGCCTGGTGGCCGGGCCCAGCCGGGTCTTCATCTGCGACGAGTGTGTCCAACTTTGCTACAGGATCATCAACGAGGACGATCAGCCCTCCGCCAAGCCCGCGTTTGTTGCCTCTCTGCCCTTTGCCCCTCAACCCACCACGCCCAGGTCCCTGCGGGGCCGACTCGATGAGTACGTCATCGGGCAGGGCAGGGCCAAGAAGGTTCTCAGCGTGGCGGTCTACAACCACTACAAGCGGCTGTGGAACGGCCAGCAGCAGGGCGAGGTGGACCTCCAGAAGAGCAACATTCTGCTCATGGGCCCCACGGGCTGCGGCAAGACCCTGCTGGCCCAGACCCTGGCCAGGATCCTGGACGTCCCCTTCACGATCGCCGACGCCACTGCCTTGACCGAGGCAGGCTACGTAGGTGAAGACGTGGAGAACATCCTCCTCCGCCTCATCCAGGCAGCCGACTGGGACATCTCGCGGGCGGAGAAGGGCATCGTCTACATAGACGAGATCGACAAGATCGCCCGCAAGAGCGCCAACCCCTCCATCACCCGCGACGTGTCGGGCGAGGGGGTCCAGCAGGCGCTGTTGAAGATCATCGAGGGGTGCGTGGCCAACGTGCCGCCCCAGGGAGGGCGCAAGCACCCCCACCAGGAGTTCCTCCAGATTGACACCAAGAACATCCTGTTCATCTGCGGGGGCGCCTTTGAGGGGCTGGACAAGATTGTGCAGCGGCGCGTTACGCGGCACCGGCAGGCCATGGGCTTTGGCGCCTATGCCGCCAAGCAGAAGGGAGAAGGCCCGGAGCCTACGGAGTTCCTGAGCCAGGTCTCCGCTGAGGACCTCCTGGAGTACGGGTTCATCCCCGAGTTCATCGGCCGCCTCCCCCAGTCCGTCAGCGTGGAAGCCCTGGACAAGGAGTCCATGGTGCGGGTGCTCACGGAGCCCAAGAACGCCTTGGTGAAGCAGTATCAGGCCCTCTTCGCCCTGGACGGCGTGGAGCTGACCTTCACCCTGGAGGCCCTGGAGGCGGCGGCCGAGGAGGCCATGCAGCGCAAGACCGGCTGCCGGGCCCTGCGGACCATTGTGGAAGAGACGCTGCTGGACGTGATGTACGAGATCCCCAGCCTCACCGGCGTGGCCCGCTGCATCATCGATGGGGAGAGCATCCGCAAGGAGAAGTCGCCGCTCCTGCTTACCAGTGACGGCACGCCCGTCGGCTGGGAGGAGCCCCCCCGCCAGCGCACCGCCTAGCAGGGCTGCTGGCTTTAGGCTGTCGTTCGCAGTCCAGTGGACGCGCTTTGAGTAATCGGGGAGGGTCTTATGCCGATCCGTATAAGACGCCGTGATTAAAGCGGCGCTACGATTTAGGCAAAGCCGTCGCTAGGATGTACGCAGAGCCCGCTCCACCTCCTCGTTGAGGCAGAGGGTGGGCACCGGCTGTCCGTGGGCATCCACCACCTGGCCCGCCACCAGGCGAAACCTCCCCTGGGCGAAGGCCTTCAGCGTCTCTACCATCAGGGGCCGCTCCCGGCGCATCTGCTCCTGGCGAATGAGGCGAAAGAGGGGATGCTCCTCCCCCTCCTGGCCCTTCACCTCCTCGACGGATCGTCTCTTCAGTTCCCGCCAGTGGGGGTCGAAGGGCTCACTCTGGATGGGGAAGGAGCAGTAGGTGATGGGGGGGCCCTGGTCCACCTCCTCTGTGACCAGGTGCACCATCACCCCCGACTCTGAGGCCCTTGCTGCCATGAGCTGCCAGATCACCTCCTGCCAGGTCCCCGAGGGGCCTCCCGGCAGGGCCGGGTGCAGGTTGAGCATGGGGTAGCGGCGGCACAGCTCTGGCCCGGTGATGAGCATGTAGCCCGCCAGGACACACAGGTCGGGGGCGAAGCCCCCCAGAAGGCGCACCACCTCGCGGTCGTACTCCAGGCGGACTTGGGAAAAAGGCTTGCCCTGCTGGCGGGCGAAGCGCCGCGAGGATAGGGTGACGAGGGGGATGCCGCTCTCCCTGACCAGGCGCTGGAACAGGTCGCTTCCCTCGTGCTCACCCGGCTCCCGGTTGCAGAACACGAAGAGGATGCGTGCGTCCAGCTCTTTGCGGTGGATGGCGTCCAAAGTGGTCTGGAGCAGGCCCCTCGACCCTTCTCCTCGACCGGTGGAGAACCAGCCCAGCTTTAGCATGCTTTTCCCCCTGAATGTCACCCTGCTGGCTGGTCGTGAGTCCCTAGGCGGGGTGAATCAGAAAACCGATACAAAATGTCATTCTGAGTCCCGATGGAATCGGGACGAAGAATCTGGGGAGGTGGCCCCCACCCCACCAGATTCTTCACTTCGTTCAGCATGACAACCCAGCGCTGCGGACTTATTCAGCGAATCTCTAACTCAGGACCCTCAGCAGAGGTCGGCAGCTTGGCGCCTAGGAGCCTCTTGCGTAGCTTGGTCAACGTCGTAACGACGTGAATCAGGGGCGTGATGGGGCGCGTTACGAGATGGGCCTGGGCCAGGGCGTCCTTGAAGCCTCCAGCCGTGCCGTCGAACTCCGGCAGCTCCATGTAGGTGCGACCCAGCTCCCAAGGGGTGTGGGCGTCGCTCACGGCAGAGCCCAGGACGCCCCACTCTTGGGCCAAGGCGGCAGCCCTGCGGTTGGCCCCCTGGAGGGTGTTGCGGGCGTTAAACACCTCCACGATGTCCACGTAGGGGCGCACCTCTTCCCGTCCTTGAGCGGTCATAACGGAGCGGCGGAGCCGGTCGAAGGGGTGAGGGAGCGCCACCAGTCCCCCCTGCCGGTGGACCCGCTGGGTAGTCTCCACCGGCGAAAGGCCCTTGGGGATCTCCTCGCGAAGGAAGAGGCCCACCAGCTCTCCGGCGGAGGTTTTGATCTCCTCCCCCACGATGACGGTAAAGGGGGCAAGGCGACGCACCTCCAGGGCGCCGCGTAGCGTGTTGTGGTCCGTCACGGCGATGCACGTCATCCCCGTGGCCACGCACCGTTGCACCAGCCGGGCGGGGGGCATGAGGGAGTCCGGCGAGAAGGAGGTGTGCATGTGGAGGTCAGCCTTCACTATCCTCCTCAACCTCCTCCCGCTCCTCTTTCAGCAGGCCCATCTGCTCCCCATAGCTGGTCTGCAGGTAGCTGATCCGTAGCTCCGCCTGGCTGAGGAGCTCGTTACAGCGGCGGGCCAGGCGGACACCCTCCTCGTACAGGCGGGTGGCATCCTGGAGGGTCAGGCTCCCCGCCTCGAGGGAGCGCGCGGTCTCCTCCAGGCGGCCGCGGGCCTCCTCGAAGGAGAGCTTTTCGATAGGGGTCTCCTTGGAGCTGTTACGTGGCATGGCCCCTCTCTCTTGCAGCGCCAGCTCCCGAGAGGACCTCCGAAGGCGGGTTTCGCTTGTCTGCGGCGGGTTTCAAGAGGGATGAAGAGGGAGTTGACGCCCCGGTCACCTCCGCGTTGAACCAGCCGTCCCGAATCGTCACCTCCAGGGGGCTGCCCTTGACGACCTGCGAGGTCTCGGACACCACCTCGCCGGTGTCCACTCGTTGCACCACGGCGTAGCCGCGGGCCAACACCTGGGCCGGGTGCAGGGCCTCCATGCGTCGCTCCAAGCCGGAGACCCGCTCCCATCGGAGGGCGAGAGCAGATCGGAGAGAGGTCTTGGCGTTTCGCAGGAGGTCATCAATCCGCAGCCGGTGAGTGCGGGTGTCGGGCGCACCGCGGTCCAGGCGCTGTAGGGCGTCCTCCACCTGGGAGCGCCGCTTCTCGATGAGGCGTGCCATCAGGTCGTCGAGGGCTCTTTGCCAGGACAGCACCTCCGCCTGGAGCTGCCGCTTATCGGGAACCACAAGCTCGGCGGCGGCCGAT
>SHYH01000019.1 GCA_009692865.1 Dehalococcoidia bacterium | reverse complement strand
GGAGTGGTACCATTTAGCAGGTTTCGGGAATAGCTGCGGGAATAGGGGAGTCCAGAGGGGCGAAGCCTCGGAGCCTGCCCTGAGCGAAGCCGAAGGAGCAGGGGTATGGGGGTGTCCCCCAGATATAATTTCCACCCCCTGCCCGGTTAGGAAGGGGGAAAGGGGGATGGTCGAGAAGGTTTTGCAGCGCCCTGGTAGGGGAGAAGAACATGAAACCCGAAGCCCACTACCATCCGGACACGGACAGCATGATGATCCACCTCTCGGACACTCCCAGCGTGGAGGCCGCAGAGGTGGCCGAAAACGTCATATTGGCCTTCGACGAGCAGAACAACGTCGTAGCCATTGAGATGTTGAACGGGTCCCGGGAGCTGTTTGGCGAGCTGGTGGAGTGGGCCCGTAAGGAAAAAGCAAGGTAAAGAGGGCCCTGCTGCTGAGCTGGCGGAGAAAGGCGGTAACGCCTTGAGCACCTTCTGGAAAGCCTTCTTGTGGACGGCGGGCCCTGTGGTGGCCTTGAGTGTCTTGGGTATTGGAAGGGGCTTTGTTGATGTGTCAAACGCAGGCCTTGGAGTGTTGCTCATCCCCCTCCTGATAGCAGGGGTCAAGGCCTCGAATTGGCGCAGGATATCGCGAAGCCGTGTTCGGAATCCTCGCCGGTTCAGCCGTGGGGATCCTCCCCATTAGATTGGCTTTTTCAACTCTACTTGGTTTCCTTTAGGAAACTATCCCCTCATGCCTAATCCTAAAGTCCTCGTCACCGGCGGCGCTGGCTTCATCGGGTCCCACATCGTGGACCGCCTGGTGGAGGAGGGCCACGCCGTCGTCGTGGTGGACAACCTCAGCAGCGGACGCCGGGAGCACATCAACCCCAAGGCCGCCTTCTACCAGGTGGACGTCCGCGATGACGCCCTGGAGGAGGTGTTCCGCCGCGAGCGCCCCCAGGTGGTGGACCACCACGCCGCCCAGATGAGCGTCAACTACTCCCTCCAGAACCCCCTGGAGGACGCCGCTATCAACGTCCTGGGCTCTCTGAAGCTCCTGGAGTACGCCCGCAAGTACGGGGTTGAGCGGTTTGTCTTCGCCTCCACCGGCGGCGCCCTCTACGGCGAGCCCGAGTACCTCCCCTGCGACGAGAATCACCCCATCCGCCCCCTGTCTCCCTACGGCGTATCCAAGTACGCGGTGGAGCAGTACCTGGCGCTCTACCACCGGCTGTACGGCCTGCCCTACGTCGCCCTGCGCTACGGCAACGTGTACGGCCCGCGCCAGAACCCCCACGGCGAGGCCGGCGTCGTTGCCATCTTCACCCAACGGATGCTTGAGAGCCGCGAAGCGGTCATCTACGGCACCGGCGAGCAGCGCCGCGACTTCGTCTACGTCTCCGACGTGGCGGAGGCAAACCTCCTGGCCTTGGACAAGGGCGACTGCCAGTGCCTGAACACCGCCACGGGGGTGGACGCCTCGGTCAATGACGTGTTCGCCGCCTTGAAAAAGGCCACCGGCTACCCCCGCGACGCCGTGGAGGCCCCCGCCAGGCCGGGCGAGGTGTTCGCCATCCGTCTCTCACACCAGAAGGCCCAGGAGGCGCTGGGCTGGCGTCCCCGAGTCGGCCTGACCGAGGGGCTGGCCGAAACGGTGACCTTCTTCCGCTCCCAGCTACAACACCCAGCGCCGTGAGTTCTTGTCCTCTCGCCCCCATTTGGGGGAGAGAGTTAGAGTCAGGGAGCGAGGGCTGGCTCCAACGCCCGGTTGGAATCGGGGCGCACCCCCTCACCCTGGCCCTCTCCCCGACAAGTCGGGGCGACGAAGTCCCGAGGGCATCGGGACGAGGGGGACGGAGCACCACCCCAGATTGCGAGCCCCGATGTGACATCGGGGCTCGCAATGACAGCTCGGCTAGCGCCAGAGGAGATCGTCTCAACGTGGTATACTTTAAGGAGTTGCGTGTCTCGAGGGGGCTCTCCTCGAGAGGAGTCCAGGGCAAGGAGTTCCCATGAGCCCGGAGAAGGTTGAAAACGTCTTCATCATCGGGTCGGGGCCTGCGGGGTGCACCGCCGCCCTGTACGCCGCCCGAGCCAATCTGAACCCCCTGGTGGTGGAGGGGCTTCCCCCAGGGGGCCAGCTCACCATCACCACGGAGGTGGAGAACTACCCCGGCTTCGTGGACGCCATCCAGGGCCCTGACCTGGTGGTCATCTTCAAGCAGCAGGCCGAGCGGTTCGGGGCCCGGTTCATCTCGGGCACCGTGACGGCGATAGACCTCTCCCAACGTCCTTTCAAGGTCACCGTGGATGACGACGACGTCTACTATACCAAGGCGGTGATTATCGCCTCGGGGGCCAGCGCCAAGTTCCTGGGACTGGAGTCGGAGACGGCCCTTCTTGGCCGCGGCGTATCCGCCTGCGCCACCTGCGACGGGTTCTTCTTCCGCGACAAGGAGATCATCGTGGTGGGCGGCGGGGACACCGCCGTGGAGGAGGCCACCTTCCTCACCCGCTACGCCACCAAGGTCCACATGGTGCACCGGCGGGACCAACTTCGGGCCTCCAAGGTCATGCAGGAGCGGGCCTTCCGCAACCCCAAGATCGCCTTCGTCTGGAACACGGTGGTGGAGGAGATCCTGGGGGTGGAGGAGGGCCACGTCACCGGCGTGCGCCTGCAAAATGTTGAGACGGGCAAGACGACGCGGATGCCTATTGACGGTGTGTTCCTGGGCATCGGCCACAAGCCCAACACCGATCTGTTTATAGGCCGGCTGGACATGAACGATGCCGGCTATCTCCTGACCCACGACGGCACGAAGACCAACGTCCACGGTGTCTTCGCCTGCGGCGATGCCCAGGACTGGGTGTACCGGCAGGCTGTCACCGCCGCCGGCACCGGGTGCATGGCCGCCATTGACGCCGAGCGGTTCCTCGCCGAGGAGGAGGCCGAGGCACGCCATGGCACAGAGCCCCCCGTAACCGCAACCCGAAGCTCCTAAGCCTTCAGCGTACCCCGTTAGCCCTACCCCAGACGCGAAGCCCTGGAAACAACCCCGATGCGCTTCTGTCCCGACTGCGGCCACGCCCTTGAGCCCATTCTTTTCGAAGGGCGGTGGCAAGGGCGCTGCCCCTCCTGTAGACGCATCCACTTTCCCAACCCCAAGCTGGTCGCGGGGGTCATCGTCTCCAAGGACGATCAGGTGGCCCTCGGCAAGCGGGGGATGCCGCCCGGCATCGGCCTCTGGAGCTTCCCTGCAGGGTACGTGAACCAGGGCGAGGTCGTGGAGGAGGCGGCGCGCAGGGAGGTCAAGGAGGAGATCGGGATTGATGTGCGCCTGACAGGGCTGGTGGGGGTTTACTCAGAGCCCCAACAGCCCATCGTGCTCGTGGTCTACGCCGGCGTCGTCCTCGAGGGGACCCTCACTCCAGGAAGCGACATGCAGGAGGCGGACTGGTTTTCCCTTGAGCAACTGCCTCCCCTGGCTTTCGAGCGAGACCTGCGCATCTTCAAGAAGTGGCGGCATCGATCAGCGGCCCCCGCGCCCCAAGGCGCCCCTTACCAGACGTAGGCGCCTACCCCGTGGGGGGCGCCCCGCGCCCCAGCCGCTCCTGCTCTCGGCACCCCTCCAGGTACTGGCGACCCACCTGAGCGATCAGGCCGGTGGCCGCGGTGGCCAGGTACTGAAAGCCACGCTCGCGCCAGTAGCGGTAGGCCTCGGGGTCCCGGGCGATGGTGCCCGCCACCTTTCCCGCCCGCCGGATCTCCACCCCCATGCGTTCAATGGCATCCAGCACCTGGGGATGGGTGGGCTGGCCCCCAAAGCCCATGGACGCGGACAGGTCAGTGGGGCCCACGAACACCACGTCCACCTGGTCCACCCGCGCTATCTCTCCCAGGTGCTCCATGGACTGAAGGGTCTCCGCCTGGACCACTACGAGGGTCTCCTCATTGGCCATCTGGACATACTCGCGAGTGGGCATGCCCACCCCATAGCCGGAGGCTCGCACGGAGGCCAGCCCCCGTCGGCCCAGGGGAGGGTATTTAATGGCGCTGACCACCGCCTGGGCCTCGGCGGCCGTGTTGACCATAGGCGCCTGCACCCCCAGGACTCCCGTGTCCAGATAGCGCAGGAGGTTCTGCGGCAGGTTCACGGCAACGCGGGCCACCGCCGTCAGCCCCACAGCATCGGCGGCACGCACCATGTGCTCGGTGGTCTCCACCCCCTGGGGGCCGTGCTCGGCGTCGATGATGACAAAGTCAAACCCCAGGTGGCCCAGGATCTCCACGAAAGCTGCAGAGGGGAGGTTACAGAAGACGCCGCTCACGCCATCGCCGCTGCGCAGCTTCTCTTTGAGTGGGTTCTTGCGAATCACGCTCTTCCACTCCTCGGCGCCGCCGATCAGTATTTCCCCACTGTACTCAACGAGTCTGGTGCCGTCAACCGAGGTCTTGGGAAAAGCCCGCCCCTGTGGTACCATGCCCTCGGCAGGCGTCACGGTAGGAGGTCCGCTATGGAGGCAAAGACGTGGGAGGAGGAGCTGGAGGAAGCCGCCCACATCCTTGCTGAATCGAACTACGTTGTAGCCCTGGTGGGAGCAGGCCTCTCGGTGGAGAGCGGCATCCCGTCCTTCCGAGGGCCGGGTGGGCTGTGGACGCGCTTCGGGGAGCCCCCCATGAACGGCTACCAGGTCTTCCTCCAGAACCCCAAGAAGTGGTGGGAAGAACGAGTGGCCCAGCAGCGCCAAGGTGCAGGCTCGGAGCTGCAGCAAGCGATGGAACAGGCCAAGCCTAACCCCGGTCACTACGCCTTGGCGAAGCTGGAGCGCATGGGTGTCCTGAAGTACACCATCACCCAGAACGCCGATAACCTCCAGCGGGTGGCGGGGTGCGCCCGCGTGGCCGAGATTCACGGCAATCGCCTCAAGATGCGGTGCATCGTCTGCCACTTCCGCATGCCGCGGGAGGAGGTCTCCCTGGAGGTGCTCCCGCCCCAATGCCCTGAGTGCGGGGGCGTCGTCAAGGGCGACGTTGTGGGGTTCGGCGAGCCCATTCCTCCTGACGTCCTCGACATCTGCCAGAGAGAAGCAGGCCGATCAGATTGTATGCTCCTCCTGGGCACCTCGGGCACAGTGTACCCCGCTGCCGCCTTCCCCCAACAGGTCTACCAAAAAGGAGGCGCCCTCGTCGAGATTAACCCTTACGAAAACGGGCTCAGCCACTTCTGCACAGTAGCCGTGCATGGCCCCGCCGGTGAGGTCCTGCCCCTTCTCGTCGAGCGGTTGAAAGGTGCGATGCAGGCGCGAAGTGGAGCAGCGGGGCATCAAAAAAGATCGTAGCGCCCCAAATATCCCTCAAGGTTCCAGATTAGGAGGACGAAGAAGATGGCCCGAGCACAGGTGCGCGACATCACCATGGCCTACAGCGATCGCGGGTGGGGAAACCCTCCCATCGTACTTCTCCACGGCTTTCCCCTGGACCGACGCATGTGGGAGCCACAGGTCCGAGGCCTGTACCGTGAGTTCCGCGTGGTGACCCCCGACCTGCGGGGCCACGGCAAGTCCCAGGTCACCCCTGGCCCTTACACCATGGAGGAGCTGGCCGAAGACCTCCATGCCCTCCTGGACGCCCTTGGCCTCCAGAGGGTGGTCCTGGGAGGGTTCTCCATGGGAGGCTATATGGCCTTCGCCTTCTATCGGAAATACCCCCAACGGGTCCAGTCCCTCCTCCTCCTGGACACCCGGCCCCAGCCCGACTCGGAGCAGGCCAAACCGGGCAGGGAAGAGATGGCCCTCTTGGCGGAGAGGGAGGGCGCAGGGCCCATCGCTGACCGCCTGATCCCCCGCCTCCTCTCACCCGCCACCGTGGCCGGCAACCCCGCCATCGTGGCCAAGGTGAGACAGATGATCATGGAGTGCCCCGTCCAGGGGATCGCGGGAGACCTCCGGGGCCTGGCCCTCCGGCGCGACTCCACGGACCTGCTGCGAGAGATAAGAGTCCCGACCCTGGTGGTGGTAGGCGACCAGGACGTGCTCACACCTCCAGCCGAGTCGGAGATGATGGCGGCCACGATCCCCAACGCAACCCTGGTCAAGATCCCGGGGGCCGGCCACCTCTCCAACCTGGAGAACCCCCAGGCCTTCACCAGCGCCATCCGCGACTTCCTCCGGCCCCACTAGCCGGAACAACCCCCGGAGTTAAGATAAAAGAGCCCCGACATAGTCGGGGCTCTTTTGGTGTTGCCGCCGCTTGATGCTAGTCGAGCTTCCGAAGACGCGGGACGGCCACATAGGCGAGAACGCTTAGCACCGTCAGGGCGATGGCGCACCCGCCGATGGCCCAAGGCGCCCCCGTGACGTCCGCGAGCAAGGCCACAAAAAAGGTGGAGAAGCTGGTCAGCCCGAACTCCAGCATGTAGACGCTCAGCACCCGGCCCTGGTAGGCCTCCTCGGTGTAGTACTGCACCAGGGTGTTGCTCAGCGACATCCGCCCCGCCTGCCCCACGCCCACCAGGACTATGACAAACAACGCCATCTGGTAGGAAACGGAGAAGGCCAGAAGCGTAAGGCCGATTCCGGTGATGAACATGCTCCCGATGTACAGCACGCCCCTCCTCTTGTTGGGCAGTGACGCTATGACAAGAGACCCCACAAGGGCCCCTATGCCCGAGACGCTCATGAGGACTCCGTATGCCCCAGCCCCCACGTGCCAAACATCTTTGGTGAACACCGGCAGCAGGAACATGTAGGGCATGGAGAAGACCACCCCTACGAAGGTAGTGAGAAGGATGAGCACCAGTGTGGGGTTGGAGCGAATGTATTGAAGACCAGAACCGATATCCGCCAAGGCCCCGCTCCCCTTGATCGTTACCGTCCCCGTCTTGGGGAGGAAGAGCGTGACGATGGTTGCCACCAGATACAACCCTGCCATGAAAAAGTAGGGAAGGGCATAAGCAGAGACGCCTACGCCCCAGCCTACCTCGACGAGAAGCCCCGCAGCGACCGGCGCAAACAGCCGGTTAATATTCATTCCCCCCGCGTTCAGGGAGATGGCGTTCATCAAGTTCTCCCGGTCCACCAGCTCCCGCAAAATGCCCTGGCGAGAGGGCATGATCATCGCCTGCACTATCCCCTGCATGAAGCCGTAGCCAAGAAGATACCAGGGGGTGACTTCCCCAAGGAAGATGACAACCCCAGTAACCAGGGCCAGGACAAAGAACAGCGCCTGGCCCACCAGCAGCACGTACTTCTTCCGGAGCCTATCGGCGATGACACCGCCGTAGAGGGAGAGGGCAATGGTGGGAATGGCGTTGGCCAGAGCAACAGCCCCCAGCCACGTGGCTGATCCGGTGAGCTCGTACATGAGCAGGGACCGGACCACCAGTTGGACGTTCATGGCCCCCATCTGGGCCATCATGGAGAACCAGAAGACCCGGTAGGCAGCCACCCTCAGCGAGGAAAAGGTGCGGAGGCCGAACCCACCTCCGGGACCGCGGTCCAT
Organism: Dehalococcoidia bacterium; assembly: GCA_009692865.1. Taxonomy (GTDB): domain Bacteria; phylum Chloroflexota; class Dehalococcoidia; order Lucifugimonadales; genus SHYH01. The sequence continues at coordinate 13,960 of SHYH01000019.1, read as the reverse complement.
GACACCGCCGTCGCCCCTCATGCCACCCATGCCACCCATTCCACCCATCATGGTAGTTCGCTCCTAGCATAGACTCGTAACTATTTGTACCACGCAAATAGTCAATGATAACAGAACTATTATAGCTGATCAGGAGAAGTTGTCAACAAGGGCCACCGCGACCTCGGAGTTAGTCCAATTTCCGCAGGCGAGGGACCACAAAAAAGGCCACGGCGGCCATCACCGTCAGGGCTATGGCGCATCCCCCTACGGCCCACTGGACACCTATAGGTTCCACCAGAAGCGCAACGCCAAAGGTGGCGAAGCTGGTGAGCCCCCACTCCATCATGTAGATGCTCATCACCCGGCCCTGATACTGCTCGTCAGTGTAGTACTGGACCAGGGTTTGGCTCAGCGTCATGCGCCCGGCCTGAGCCAGGCCGACCAGGACAATCACCACAAGCGCCATCTGATAGGAGGGCGAGAAGGCAAGCAGGCTCAAGGAGACGCCGGTGAGGAGCAGGCTCCCCAGGTACAAGAGTCCCCTTTTCTTGTTGCCAATAGATGCCAGGAACAGGGAACCCGCAAGGGCGCCTATCCCCGAAACGCTCAGCAGCACACCAAAGGCCCCCGGCCCCACACCCCAGACGGTCTTCGTGAAGACGGGCAGCAGGGATATGTACGGCATGGAGAGGACCACCCCCACCAGGGTGATAAGGAGGATTGTCAAGATCGTAGGGTTCTGCCTCACGTACTGCACGCCCTCGGCAATGTCCTTCAGGGCCCCGGAGCCCCGAAGGGCAACCTCGCCTCCCTTGGGCAGCAAAAGACTGGTAAGGGTGGCGACCAGGAGGAGCCCGGCCATAACGAAGTAGGGGAGAGCATAGGCGGAAGCCCCTATCCCTCCGGTGAGCCCCACCAGGAGCCCCGCCACCGCAGGGAGGAAAAGCCGGTTGACATTCATCCCTCCAATGTTCAGGGACAGGGCGTTCATCAACCCTTCTCGGCTCACCAGCTCCCGTACAAGGCCCTGGCGGGAGGGCATGACAAGGGCCCATACGAACCCCTGAACCGCGGCGCCGGCCAACAGGAAGGGGCCGTTAATAGCGCCAAGGAAGATGAGCAAGGCCATTACCAAAGTGGTGGTAAACAGCGCAGCCTGGCCAACGATTAACACGTACTTCTTCTGGACCCTGTCGGCAATGACACCACCGTAGAGAGAGAAGATGAGCATCGGCATGGCGCTGGCCAGGGAGACGCCCCCCAACCACAGGGCCGACCCGGTGACCTCGTACACAAGCAGGGACTGCACCACCATCTGCATGTTCATGGCGGCCATCTGGGCCATCATGGACAACCAGAAAATGCGGTAGCCTGCGTTCTTCAGAGATTCAAAAGTGCGGAGGCCGGAGCCCCGACCAGAGGAGCGCTCTATGACGCCGACGCCACCGCCCATGCCCCCCCTTCCTCCCATCATACAGGTGCCTCCCTTGATCTCGGTAAAGTCCTTTACCAGCGGCAAATAGTTCAGATGAATAGAACAATTATAGCTCTATTGGCCTGGCTGTCAACACCTCAAGGGCGACCCTTCCCAGCCCAAACCGGCGGTCCACCCCAAACGGACGGTCTACAGGGCGTGGCGCGCCCCCTCTCGTGCCGCCACAATGCACCTGTCACCCACTTTTGAAGGACAGGGATGTTACGCGTCAACCCTCGGCGCCTATGGTTCTGGATAGTCTATGGACGGCCTCATGGGCGCCCTGGCAGGGGCGGTGCGTGGCGACGTGGACGGCCTACACCAGGCTCCTCATAGGCATGCTCATGGGATGGTCCGCCAGGTCCCTGCTCTCGCCTTGGCTCTGGACGCCCCGCTCAGGCCCCCCCCCCTGGGCCCGCCAGAAAGAGGCCGGCACCCACCCCAGCCAGGGTCAAGGCGGTGACAGCCAGCCCGGCCAACAGGACCCCCAGGCCGATGAAGAAGAAGGCACGAAGGGGCGGGACCTGGAACACCCACGCCACTAGGGCGCCCGACCAGGCGCCTGTCAGGGGCAGCGGTATCGCCACGAAGATCACAAGAAAGGCCGGGCCGTACTTGCGAAATCGCTCGGCGTAGGCCGCCTGCATCTTTCCAGCCCGCCACATCAGCAGCTTCCCTAAGGGGTTGGGAAAGCTGACCAGAAGGCGGGCGGCCCGGTCCAACCCCAGCACAAGGGGGATCACCGGCGCCATATTCCCCGCCACCGAAAGGAGGAGCACCGAGGGCCAGGGAAGGCCCAGGGCGTAGATGCCCAGGGGGATGGAGAGCCGCAGCTCTCCCAACGGGGTCATGGCGGCCAGCGCCACCTGAAGAAGAGGAGGAATGCTCACAAGCCAGCAGGCTCCCGAAAGGTGTGCCGCTCCCCGACCACGGCTCCATCCCGCAGCTCAACCACCCGGTTGGCCATGCCCTCCAGGGTCCGATCATGGGTGGTCACGATGACCGTGGTGCGCCTCTCCTTCACAATGGTCTGAAGGGCGCGGAAAATCTCGCGGGCCGTCAAGGAGTCCAGGTGACCCGTGGGCTCATCGGCCAGGTCCAGGGCCGTGAAGGCCGTAGATCGGGGAAGGACGCTGCCCACCTGGGTTTCCACGGCCCGAACGGCCTCTGCAGCCTGAGAGACATTCTCCGTCGTCACCACTCCTTTCCGAAGGTAGAGAAACCACCAGTAGTTGGCCGACTCTGGGGCAAGGGCCTTCCCCAGCCCGTCCAGGAAGGCCCCTTGATGCACAAAGAGGAGGGCCGTAGGAGGAGCGTCGGGATTCTCGAACATCAGGCCAAACCGGTCGTACCCAAGCCAGAACTCCTCCCGAGGATTGACGGGCGCCACCAGGCCCACCAGCGTCACGGTTGCCATGCGCTGCGGCTCCTGGGGCCGGGGCATCACATCAACGCGGTCCCCAACCTTCAGACCCAGGCCACGTGCTGCCGCTGCGCCCATCACCGCCTCCACGCCGCCATCACCCCCCACGGCACCCTCGCCCCACCAGCGCCCGTCCCCCACCTGGGCGTGCTCCTCCATGTCCACCAGGAACTGGACCACCACGCTAGGGGTGCTCGGGTCAACCTGCCCGGAGGTCCCGGGAAGAAAGAGAAGGAAGTCGGAGGTGCTGCCGTAGCGCACCACGCCACGGGTCATCCAGTCCAGGTGCTCGGTAACCTTCGCCTGGACCAGGGCATCGGCCCGCTCGTACGTGGGACGGTCCAGGGGACGATAGGGGACCCAGAAATAGATGTCCAGGTCCTCCAACAGCCGTTGCTCCAACTCGAAACGCAGACTCCCTTCCCGCGCTGCGGCCAGGAAAAGGGGAGTGATGGCCAAGAGAAAGACGGCCGCCAGGAATCCCACCCCTGCCAGCGCCAGGAGACGCCAATGAATGCGCCAATGGGCTAGGAGAACAGAGACCATGCCTTCCTCAGGTGAACGACGCCTCTCTGCGGTAGGTTACAGGGCCCGAGACAAGACGGAGGGTGGCTTCCGGGAAGCTCGCAGGGAGAAATGCCCGCCGACCCACGCCCCCAGAGCGCCCAGGGTGGCGACCCAAAGGGAGACCCCCACCACCAGGATCTCGTAAAAGCCCCTATCATCGGCGGCAATGAGGTTGAAGACCGTGCTGAGCAAAAGCACGAGAAGGGCTCCTGGGAGCAGCACCAGCAGTCCCATCAACGCGCCAATGCCTAAGGCCACATCACGGGTCGCCCGCGCCTTGGCTCCGCCGACAAACCCGCCCAAGAAGGACCCCAGGAGATGAGGCCCAGTCACAAAGTGGATGATGGGGGGCAGCGCCGCCAGCAGCATGACGGCGAACCCAAGCAGAGCACCCTTGACCACGCGCCCTACCACTCCATGGCCTCCTCATAGCCGCTTCCTTGAAAGACGGCCCGAGCCGTAAGTCCCACCAACTGGGCCGGCTGGGCCTGGGGATGGGCTTTGAGATACCCCTGAACGACCCGATAGCCTACCGTGTACCCTGTCCACTGAGGGATGCGATCGTTGTCGCCAAAGAGCACCCTACGGATCTCTGTCGGGTCGGCCACCTCAAGGCGGCGGCGCACCTTGAGCCAGACCCGCTTCTCCCTTTCTTCTGGAAGAACCTGGGTCCAAACCGGCGAGCACTGGGGATACAGCCCCCGGGCAAAGGAGTCTGCAATGCCCTCCGCCACCATCGCGTCCAGAAGGGTCTCGGGCTCCTGGGTCTTCAGGTAGATCAGCTTCCCTCCTCCAACACCTCTGGGGAACAAGTGGTTGCGCACCAGGTGGGCGTACTCGTGAGTTATGGTGTAGGTGAGCCACTCCTGCCATCCAGGCACAGGCCATACGAAGGCCATCATAGCCTGGTCCCCCAGGCTAAACGCCAGGACGCCGTGCATCTGGGACACCAGCATCCGGCTCTCGCCGTCGCCGGGGAGCAAGAGCACTCGGGCATCCATGTCCGGCCTGGCAAGCGCCTCCGAGCATCGGACCAGAGTCTCCTCGGCAAGGGTCTTGACGGACCCGGCCTCCAACTCCTCCAGGGCCTTACTCAAGGAGTCCAGGTCTGGGTCCCCCATCTGCGTCACAGCCGAGCGCTGACCCAGATCAGCAAAGGAGGCCGGCACCATGGTGAGGAGGCTGTGCACGTAGCTCTGCACCTTCTGCCCCAGGGCATCGAGCGCCGGGTCGAGGGGGAGGTGTTGCACCTCCTTCACAAACTTGGCCACCACTCGGTAAGCAGGAATCACCCGCAGACCCACGGCCCCTCCCTTTAGAGCTATTCTGCGGCAGGAAGTAAACGCCGTCAATCACGCAAAATGTGGCGTCCCCGTTCCGAGAGACCCACGCGATGACACCAGCCTTGGACGAACCCAAAATTGTCTCCGACACCGCCCCCTGAAGGGGGCGGCACGATGCCCCCGCCTTCAGGCGGGGGTGCAAATGGATGTTGGGACGCCGTCCCGTCTAGCCTTCGGAGAAGGCTAGGAGCCCCTCTACCAGCTCGTTCAGCTTTGCCTCGTTCAGGGGGCCCACCCAGGTCCTGTACACCCGCCCGTCTGACGCCAGGAACACCGTGGTGGGAATCCCCTGGACCTCATAGGAGGCCAGGACCTCAACCCCGTTGGCGGTACCCGGCATGAGGGTCCCGACAGGAAAGGTAACCTGGAGCTCCTGCAAAAGGGCTTTGGCGTCGGCCTGGGTGCCCAAAAAGGTAGCGACGCCCACATCCAGCCCAAACAGGATGAGGTCGTTCCTGTGCCCTTCGTATACGCGCTGAAAGGCGGGCATCTCGACACGACAGGGGGGGCACAGCCCCGCCCAGAAGTTGAGAACCACGGGCTTGCCCTTGTTGAAGAGGCTGGCGAAGGCAACGGTCTGGCCCCCCATCTCCTCCGCGCCCTGGTACACGGCGATCTGGAAGTCCGCCGGCAGTTGAAGAGCCTTAGTAGCGCCAAGGCAGGCGACAGCCGCCAGCAGGACCGCGGCTAAAACCACCGTGAGAAGGCCCACCCGAATCCACGTGGCCCCCCTGGGGCCTCTTCCCTGCGCCGGATACGTTCCCATGAAGTGCGTCATCAACCTCCGAACGGCCTTCGCGCCAGCAACGCCTCTGACTCTCTACGTTGAGCGCCCCCTCATGGTTTCAATTCGTGAAACTTCGGGAGCCTCTTGCGACGTGGCGTTGACATGGACCTACGAGAGCCGTAGCATACAAGAGATTCCTGCCCTCTGTCCCCAGAAGCGGCCCGGTGGTGTAGCCTGGCTAACATACCACACTGTCAATGTGGAGATCGGGGGTTCAAATCCCCTCCGGGTCGCCAGCCAATAGATAGGGAGAGGCCCTTGGAGAAACCCCCAGGGGCCTTTCCCTTTTTGGCCGCTGGGCACGGAACACTAGTGGCCGTTTTCCTGAGCCATACGGTTCGAAAAGGCCAGCGCAGCATCTGCCTGAAGCCCAGCGTCCACATCCCATTAACCTGCATGTGGGCGCTTATTCTTGGACCTCGTGTTCGAGTCCTCCCCTGAAGATGTAGTGCTCTACCCTTCCCCAGAAACCACACGGTGGCCTTCCCCTTCAAGAGGAATCTCCACCATTCCTGGGGACATTAACACCCGAGAGGAAGCCCGTAGCAGTTTGAACCAGGTCAAGAAGGAGGAGGGATGTGCCGTCGATTTACAGGGGGGGTCGGGACATGACCAAACTGGCCAAGTCCCTACGTCTTTGAGCTACGGATAAGCTCAGATTCTTGTAGCAGCCCGCGTGATTCCGGGCTAGCGACACCGGAGGGTGTTGGCTGCTCTATTGACAGCCGGTTGGCGGCTAGGACCCACGACGTCGCCTGGCCCTGAGGAGTACCCATGTCGCTGCTCCACCCATAGCCAGCGCCCCCAGCACGATGCCCGCTATAAGGCCCGCATTAGACGACGATGCTTCAGGAGACACCGTCGTTGCCGTGGGCGTAGCTGCTGGCGCTGAGACCGACACCTCAAAGCCACCCAGAAGCCGGTCTATCCTGACCCGGTACATTCCCACAGCCTTCTGGACTGCAAAGGAGACCGTGGCCGTGCCGCTCGGCGGAATGGAAACGGTCTTCACGGCCTCAATCTCATCGTTAAGCCACAAATTGATATTCAAAACGGCTGCTTGGGCAGTGGTGTTGGTCAGCGTGGCCTCTATGGTGACCGCCTCAGTAGGTAGCGATACGCTGGGGGTTATTACCAGATCGCTAACCTGCACCGTCGCAGTGAGTATGTCCTTACTTCCCGTGAGGGCAAAGGTAGAGAACCCTGGCAGTGCAACCGTATAGAACACTCGGTCCTCGGTCTCCCTAACTCGCTTTGTAGAGAACGGCACCCACTGCTTAAGAACCTCATCAAATCGGAACAGTTGAATAGACCACTTGTGGATCTTGTTAGCCTCTATCCAGCTCTTCTCCACATAGAAGGTCATATGGGCCGTCTGAACATCTGATGGATCGACGTTTTGAAACTGAATCTTGAAGAAGTTGCTGGCAATCTGCCCAGCCGGCAGGTTAGGTAAAGAAGCCGGCACGGCGTCAAGGCCTTCTATGCTGACCCGGACGTTGCTCAAGTCACGGACGAACTTTCCCAGAATCTGGTCAATAGGCGCAGGACTGCCTACGAGCTTAGCCCAGACTAGCTGTCCGGTCCCCGGGACTGTGTAGATGGCTAGAGTAGGGGATACATGGACCGCAACTGGCGGAGCCAGGCTAGGGTCTACTGTAGGCGGCGTCTCAAAGGCAAGCATCTCAGCAGGCACTCTAGGAAGCCTGGCGAACAGGACTTCCAAGGGAATCTCGAACAGCTTCTCAGCAGACATCTCTGGGAGCCGCTCTATGAGCTTCTCTTGTGGCATTACATTCACGATCTCTGTCACTTTGGCCGTTGCCATCGCCTGCAGAACGGCTCCAGCCTTCGCGGGCGCCACATTTTCCAGGACCTGTGATGCCTTAGTGGTTGCCACCTGCTCCAGAATCTCAGCCGCCTTAGTGGTCGTCACCTGCGCCAGGATCTCGGCGGCCTTGGTAGTCACCACCTGCTCCAGAATCTCAGCCGCCCTAGTGGTCGTCACCTGCGCCAGGATCTCGGCGGCCTTGGTAGTCCCCAACTGCGCCAAGATCTCGGAGGCCTTGGTGGTCCCCACCTCCCCCAGGATCTGCGCGGCCTTGGCGGTCGACACCAGCGCCAGGATCTCGGCGGCTTTGGCGCTCGTCACCTGCTCCAGAACATCTGCAGCCTTAGCCGTAGTCGTCTGCTCAATGACCTGTGCCGCCTGAACAGTGGTGGCCTGCTCTATAATAGCCGCCGCCTGCTGGGTGCTGGCCTGCTCTATCACGCTCACCTGTATGGCCGTAGCTGTCGCCGTGGCCGTAGCGGTCGCCGTGGCCGTAGCGGTCGGCGTGGCCGTCGCTGTCGCCGTGGCCGTAGCTGTCGCCGTGGCCGTAGCTGTCGCCGTGGCCGTAGCTGTGGCCGTCGCTGTGGCCGTCGCTGTGGCCGTCGCTGTGGGTTGCGCCGCCGCTGGGGGTATGAACGTGGGCGTCGCCGTCGCCGTAGGCACCAACGTCCTGGCGACAACCGTATTGGATGCACTCGACTCGTTGCTGGCCTCGTCCAAAGCAGTCACTACATAGAAGGCGTCCATGCCGTTGACGAGCCCCGTGTCAACTACGACTGTTGTAGGCGCCGTGACCGTCCTCACGGTCGTGAAGGTGCCGGTTGCGCTTGTGCTGCGCTTGACGTTGTAGGTGGCCACGTCGGCGTCGGCTGGCGCCGTCCACGAGAGGGACACCTGGGCATTACCCGATGTGGCCGTCAGGAACGTTGGCGCCGCCGGAGCCTTGTTGTCCGCCGCCGAGTTTGAGGCAACACTAGACGGACCCGACACTAAACTAGCGCTGTTCACAGCCCTGACCCTGTAGAAGTAGGTGATCCCGTTGGTCAGGCCCAGACCCGTGTCGGTGTAGGTCAGGGTCGAGCCAGAAACGTTGGCAACGGTAAGGAAGCCAGCGGTGGCGCTGGTGCTGCGCTCGATTCGGTAGGACTGGACATCCGCGCTGATACTGGCGGTCCACGCCAGGACCAGCGCTTCACCCTCGGTGGGCGCAGAAAGCCGATCGACCGCAAGGTTGCCTGGCGCAGCGGGCGGGCTAACCGAGCTCACCACCAGGTGCCGCAGCGAGAACTTACCGAGGTCATAGTTGACATTGGCGGCAAGGGTGCCGGCTACAAAGAAGTCAACCTGCTCTCCGTTGACTCCGCCCTCTTTCGTTGTGTCCGTTGCTGCATCGTCGGCAAGGACCTGAACCAGATATCTACCCCCTGAAGCAGTGGTGGAGCCGAACACAACCCCGCCAATCTTAGCGACCACCGTGATCCCGTCTGCGGCAGGAACCCCTCCTATCGTGACCGTGCCACTGAAAACCTGCGGCGGAGCGGGCACCGCTGAGGCCGATGGTCCCAGGACGACATTGAGGGCTATTACCAGCCCCATGAAGCCTGCCACTGCTATCGCCAATCGTCGAGACACTAGTGTCCTACCCATTCGAAGGGCTCCCCTCGCGGTGCCCACAGGGCACTCTGCTTCAAGCTAAAGACCGCCGATCCTATCCGGGATTCATCGCAGGGGCCTTGCAAAACCCAGCCCTCTTCGCGTGGTCAACCCGTGCATCCAACGAAGAGGGCTGTGCCCTACATCTAGTCCGTAGTCGCGCTGGCGCCCCAGCCCGTTCCTGCATCCTCGCCAGGGTCCGCCAGCATCAGCTTGTCATCCATCCCTCTATTCCCTAGTCACATCCACTTCCGCCTGCGCTCTCGGCGCCTAGTTCGTGGGTACGATCTCACCATCCGCCTGCAAGAACAGCCAGAAGCCAAAGCCCGGCTTCATGATGCTGGCCTCATCCAAACCGGCGAAGGTACCCAGCCTGGCTGCTGGCGCCAACGCACCCTTGAAGTCGACGAAGTTGTCGAACTCCAGAAGAGAGCCCCAGATCTGCGTTGGTACACTCAAGCTTCGCAGCGCCTGGGAGACCAGTTTGTTGTTCTCCGAATGCAATCCCACCAGGTTCCAGCCCTTGAACACCTTGGTGCTGGGCGGCACGGCCTGAGCGCCCGGAGGCAGGAACGTACCGGACCCCGTCATCCTGATAGGCGGCCGTGCCGAGACACCCGTCGTCACCGTAGAAGCCTCGTCGAACTCGCTCTCCTTGGTGAATATCCAGTAGCCTCTTCCCGGCTTGACAAGCGTCAAGGTGTTGAACAAACCACCTGGCGTATAGAACGTCCAAGCCTGTGACGCATTGGTCTTAGCAACCTCGGCGTCGTAGTACCACACAATCTCCACTGCATCGTCCAGCTTGGTGGTCGAATCTGTCCCTGCCCGCGGAATAAGGTCGGACCATTTGTTATTCGTCAAGGTCAGTGGCACCGATATCAGATTCCAGCCAGGCAACAAGTAGATGTTGAACTTGGTCAGGCTGGCCACAATCGCCGCTGACACCGTCTTGGAGGTATCCGTCTTTCCTGCCTTGTCCGTGGCGGTGACGCTGAACGACGACGTGCCGGGTGACAGCAGGGACGCCATGTTGACGGGCAACACGTGGGTCGCCGTAGAGTCAACGCCCCACTGCTTGAGGAAGAAGTCAGGTATTTCAGCCCTGGTCAGGAATATGACCGAGCTGGCATTAGCAGCCCCATCAGCTCGTATCCCCACACTCACACTCGCCACACCAGCACCTGTATCCACGGCCTTCACCTGGAAGACAACCAGGTCACCCGGCCTGGCCGCGACCTCTCCAACGGGGTACTTGGTGCTGAGGACAGTGACAACGGGTGCGGTCGTATCCAGGATTATGGTAGCGTTCTTGGTGACCGTGTTGCCGCCCTTGTCCGAAGCCACGATCGCTATAAGGTTGGTGCCCTCAAAGAGGCTGGCAGTAATGCTCCAGGTACCGTCCGTGGACGGGTTCTTGTCCAACCCTACATTGATCGGCGTGGTGATGCCCGCGGCGGCGTTGGTCAACTTGACCGTTATCAAATCGGCGGTCGGGTCCTTAATTGTGCCGGTTAGCGCCTGGGTGCTGGAGCCCGTTGGGCTGGTGACCGCGCTCAACGTGAACACTGGCGCTGTGTTGTCCAGGAACACCTTTACCGACTTGTTGATAGTGATCGAATCGTAGAGCGATCGGGTAGCTGTAACCGTGATGGCGTTTTCGCCCTCGTTAGGAGCGAACTTGCCGGAGAAGGTCAGGTCCTGTCGAATCGGGGCCGACTCGCCCACGGCGGTTTGGCCCTTTATCGTCACGTTGTCAATGAACCAGCCTTCGAAGAAGTTGGACTCCGCGTCAACCGAATCAAAGAAGAACCGAATCAAGCGCCCGGATCCGATGAAATCCTTCAGGCTGACCTCTACAAGCTTCCACCCCTTGTCGGGATCGGCGCCGTAGGGCCCAAACATCGCGAAGGGGCCGGGAGACAAGGTCACAAAGTTGCACTTGAGGCCGCAGCTACCGCTGCCAGAGCCGCCAGGACCGCCAGGGCCGCCAGGGCCGCCGAATGAGGAGCCGCTGAACTCAGGGTCTTTTATCTGGGCCACGTTCTGCCAGGTGGTGCCTCCGTCCGTGGAGACCTGGACCAGCTTCTTATCGTAGCCGGAGCCGAATTCGGTGTTCCACCAGGTATAGAAGCTCAGCCTGGTGTCGGTGCTCAGTATGTTGACATTCCCGGCTATCTGTAGGCCACCGCTGTTAGCACTGGCGGTGTCATAGTTGTTGGTACTATTTTGGCCGTACCACCATACAACCTTGTCTGGCGCCGAGGGGTACGTCTGGACAGACATAGGACCATTGGTGGTGTCCAGCACATGCCACAGGCCGGTGTTGCTCCACTTGGCAACACTGAGGCTCGTATCGTTCACAGGATCTCGGAACAGCTCCTGGTCGGGCACAATCACTCCAATGGTGACCACACCCCCGGCCATGGTGGGGTCGTTCACGTTACCGACTACGGTTATCTTGCCCTGGGCATCCAGAGCCGCAGCGACGACGGCGGAGCCGTCTGCGGGAGAGGTTATGCTAATGGTCGGCGTCGTCTTGCCGATGGTGAAGGCTTTTGTAGACATAAGGGTAGCATTGGTCGTCACCCTCAGCTGAGCGGTAAAGGAGCCGTCAATCAGTGTGTTGGGTGCGGTCGCCCCAGGCCTGGAGGCAGCATAAATGGCCTGGGTATCGGCGTCCACCATGTAGATGGTCTGCCCTATTATGGACATGCCGGAGATATTGTAGGGTCCGGGCTTATCGGCGGGAGTTACACCAGATACGTTGATGTTCTCCATCACCTTCCCGTCGGAGACAATAACCACCGCCAAGCTGCTGAACCTGGAGACTATCACCTGTGAAAAGTCCCCTCCTGCAGCGCCTTCATATCCACCCAGGGCGAACTTGTACGTCCCTGAGCCACCGGGGCCACCGGGCCCACCTGAGCCACCGGGCCCACCTGAGCCACCAGCCATTATGTTCTTGGGTGCGCCGGTGACAGCCAAGGTAGTCGGATTGATGACCCAGAAGGTGTCGTAGTAACGGGCGAAGGCCAGCAGCACCGATGAGCCGCCTACAGTGGCCTCGGTCAGGCCTCCAATTTCCATGCCTGTGCCCATGGTCTGGGATGTCGACACGTTATTCGAGAGGTTCAACCTGACCACGGCAGGGCCGCCGTTGTTATCAACGTAGTAGAGGGAGCCGTTGACGAAAGCCAGGGACTCGGCCCCCGTGGTGGGAAGCGTAATTGTGTTGCCTACTGCGACACCGGGATTTGCGGCGGTGACCCTCTTGATCGTGTCGTTGTTGGTGGCCCCATCCAGCAGTATGTACAGGTCACCAACCCCATTGTCGGCGAGCCCTATGGGCCGGGCGGCTGAGGCGGCTGCTGCCCTGTCGGATGCGTACACTCCATTAGCGTCGGCAAAGTAGAGCACATCGGACTTGAAGACCATCGCGTCTATCGCGATGAGCCCGCCATTGACGCCTGAGTTATAGGTCACGATACCCATATTTTCGTCTATGGTTGACACGCCCTGAACGTCGCTACCAATAAGTTCGGAGGTGCTGGCCTGATAGGCCAAATCCCCGAAGCCCTGATGGCCAACAGAATAGCTGGATATAGTGAAAGTTTGGGTAAGAGTGGCGGAGTTCCCGGAAATAGTAATGACATCCAGTCGGATATCATCCCCGAAGACTGAGACCTTTTCCGTCACCCAAAGCTTGTTGATGCCATCGAAGGCGATGCCGCCGGGCTTGTTGAAGCTCAGGATGCCGGTGCAAACTGATGGAGTTCCGGAACAGGTCCCCCTAAAGTCGTCACTGGTGTCGGTGGCGGAGGTGCCATCCGTCCCCAGCACTCTTATGTTCATGGAGCCCGATTCCACAACCAGTAGCTTGGCGTTGCCATTGATGACGACCTTGGCGATTCCTTCGGCATCGTCCGTACCTACGGAGAAGCCACTGAAGTCGCCAGTGGTGAAGCCGCTCTCCTTGTTGACCTTGACAACCTTATCTGATGGGCTGCCATCTAGGAGAACAAAGATGTCGTTGCCACCGGCATCGGCCAAGCCCTTAGGCAATGGGTCGGTGCCAGGCACAAAGGGCAGGGGAAACTTGAACTGGGTATTAGGGAAATGAGGGAGCGAGCCCTGGGCCCCCTGAGCCATCGGTCCGCCTCCTGGTACGAAAGCGAGAAACTGCGGGATCTGGAGGGTGCCCACGGACAGGGGTGCAGGAGTGGGATCAAGTTGAACCTTGGGCGTCCACTCGATGTGGTACCTGAAGCTAGAGTTTGGGGTGGGGAGGGTCCCTGGAAGAGTCCCTGGAAGGGTCCCTGGAAGAGTGCCGCTAGAAGGGATGAACTGGACCGTTACGTTTAGCTCATTATCTCCAGAGACACTGTCCGTGTTGAACGCGTAAGCGCCTGGTGTGTTCGGTATTGTGATGGGATTGAACGGTTGCGGACCGGTAACTTCCAAAGTCGCCAGGTAGCTTGATAATGAATCGGAAGGCTCTATACCCACGATTGCGTCAAGGACTACCTTCTCCCCAAGCACATAGTCCGCCTTGGTGGAGGTCACCGTGTTGGTAACGCCTGCGGCTCTGTCCATCATGAACACAAACCAAACTAAGCCCAAGAATACCAACAACAGAAGCGATGATCGGGAGCTTATCGAACGCCTCAACATGGTTGACCTCCAACATTAGCAGAGAGAGTGGCTACAAATCCCCAACAGCAAACAACCTTAGATTGCACCTTAGTTACCGCCAAAATCGACAAACCTCTATCACCGTACGCGCCATCTTAGCCCACCCCCAACCCCCTGTCAATCCTCTGGAGGGTCAATCCCTTGGAGATGGTCCCCAAGAGCTACCCGCTTGAGCAACTCCAACTCCCACCAGATGTCCGGGGGC
>SHYH01000018.1 GCA_009692865.1 Dehalococcoidia bacterium | reverse complement strand
CTCGCCTCTTTGCTATCAGTAAGCCTCGGGGAAGGAGGAAGCCTGGGGCGCCCGACCCGCTAGACGCCTTTCAATGTCCTTGATATACTGGGGTCTCCGCAGGAGTGTGACTGTTGCCTGAAGAGCACTTTAGTCCTATGGCCAGTGTGAGTGGGGGCCAAGCGTCAGCGGCGCCGGTCGCCGATGTGTGGCCAACCCTGGGTGTTCCCTTTCTCCTGCGCAATCCGCGGGATCTGGGCCCGTTGGCCCGCCATCTCCGGAGGCAGGTGTTGCTCACCATTGCTGCGGCGAACAGCGGCCACCCGGGTGGCTCCCTCTCCGCCGTTGAGATCATGACGGCGCTCTATTTCTGCCTCATGCGGCATGACCCCAGGAACCCTCACTGGCCTGACCGGGACCGTTTTGTGCTCAGCAAGGGGCATTGTACCCCGATTCTCTACTCCGTGTTGGCGGAGTGCGGGTACTTCCCCCGGGAGGAGCTGGCGACCTTTCGTAGGATCAATAGTCGGCTGCAAGGGCACGCCCACATCATGGCTCCAGGGGTGGACGCCTCTACCGGATCTCTGGGCCAGGGGCTTTCCTTCGGCGTCGGCGCAGCCCTGGCGGGGAGGCTGGAACGCAAGAACTATCGGGTCTATGTGCTGCTGGGGGACGGGGAGTGCGACGAGGGCCAGGTGTGGGAGGCGGCCATGTCCGCAGCCCACTACCGGCTGGACAACCTGATCGCCATCGTCGACCGCAACCGCATCCAGAACGACCGGTTCACCGACGAGGTGATGGAGCTGGAGCCCCTGGCGGACAAGTGGCGGGCCTTCCGGTGGAACACCCTGGAGGTGGACGGCCACAACATCGAGCAGGTGCTGGGCGCCCTGAAGGCGGCGCCGCAGGAGAAGGGGAGGCCCACGGTGATCATTGCCCACACCGTGAAGGGGAAGGGGGTCAGTTTCATGGAGAACAACCCCGACTTCCACGGGCGGGCCCCGACGCCTACGGAGTTGGAGCGGGCCCTTAAAGAGCTGGAGGGGGTAGGCTAGTGTTGATACAGGAAAGAGTATGGTAGCCACGGCGTCCTCGCGTGAGGCCTACGGCAAGGCCCTTGTGGAGTTGGGCAGGGAGTTCCCCAACATTGTCGTCCTTGGGGGGGACCTGAACAAGTCCACCTTCACGACCCTCTTTGCCCAGGAGCACCCCGAGCGGTTCTTCGATTTTGGCCCCGCCGAGCAGAACATTCTCGGCGTGGCGGCGGGCCTGGCAATGTCGGGAAAGATCCCCTTTGTCAGCACCTTCGTGGTGTTTGGCACCTCCCGGGCCTACGATCAGCTGCGGGTGAGCGTGGCCCAGCCCCACCTCAACGTGAAGCTGGTCCTCACCCACGCGGGCATTCTCACCGGCGAGGACGGCATGTCCGCCCAGGGGATAGAGGACTTGGCGCTGATGTGCGCGCTTCCTGGGTTCACGGTGGTGGTCCCTGCCGATGCGGCGGAGACGGTGCATGCCGTCAGGGCTGCGGCTGAGACCCAGGGCCCCTTTTACGTGCGGCTTTCTCGCCCTGCGACGCCCCTGGTGCATGGCGACACCGGATGCTCTTTTAGGATAGGCAAAGCCGAGGTGCTGCGAGATGGGCGGGACGCCACCATCGTGGCCTGTGGCAGCATGGTGGCCACGGCGCTGGAGGCGGCCCAGACTCTCCAGTCTGAGGGCGTCGGGTGCAGGGTCATCAACATGCACACCCTGGCCCCCCTGGACGAGGAGGCGGTGGTGAGGGCCGCCGAGGAGACGGGGGCCCTGGTGACAGCGGAGGAGCACTACGTCCACGGCGGGCTGGGGAGCCTGGTGGCCCAAACGCTGGCCCTTCACCACCCCACCCCGCTGGAGATGGTGGCCCTCCACGGTTACGCCGAGTCGGGCAAGCCCGAGCTGCTGCTAGAGAAGTACGGACTTACGGCCCCCTACGTGGCCCAGGCCGCGCGCCGGGTGCTGCGGCGGAAGGGATAAGGCCTGAACATGGCGGGGAATGACCACTCCTTCTCCTGAACGCCTGCGGCCTGCGACAGCCCTCAAGCCCAAGGTAGCCGTCGTCTCCACCCGTCCGGAGATGGTGCTGGAGGACATCGCTCAGGCCATGCACCTGGCCGACTACCAGGCTTACCTCCCTCCCGAGCATCCTACCCTCCTCAAGATCAACATCTCCTGGCAGCACTGGTACCCAGCGTGCTCCACCTCGCCCTGGCAGCTGGAGGGCGTCATTCAGACCCTCCGCAGGGACGGCTATAAAGAGATCATCGCCGCCCAGAACGGCACTGTGGTGGTGGACTCCTTTGAGGGAGAGATCAATAACAAGCACAAGGGGGTTCTGGAGAGGCTGGGGGTCGAGAGCGTCCACTTGGACGTGCCCCCTACTCGTTGGGTACGGTACGAGCCCAAGGGTGAGCTCTTGGTGTTGGACAAGGTTTACCCGGAGGGTATCACCATCCCCGAGAGCTTTCTTGGGAAGAACATCATCCAGCTACCCACCATGAAGACCCACGTCTTCACCACCATGACGGGGGCCATGAAGAACGCCTTCGGCGGGCTCCTGAACCGCAAGCGCCACTGGACCCACTCCGTCATCCACGAGACCCTGGTGGACCTGCTGACTATCCAGAAGGAGATTCACCCCGGCCTCTTCGCCGTCACCGACGGCACCTTTGCCGGCGACGGCCCCGGCCCTAGGGCCATGCGCTGGCATATCAAGAATGTGATTCTGGCCAGCGCCGACCAGGTGGCCATTGACGCCGTGGCCGCTCACATGATGGGGTTCGATCCCCTCTCCATCCCCTTCATTCGCTTGGCCCACGAGCGGGGCCTGGGGTGTGGGGACGTGAGCCAGATCGAGGTGGTGGGCGAGGACATATCGGGCGTGAACTGGGGGTTCAAGTCGGCTGAGAGCACCTTCGTCAGTCGAGGGCAGAAGCTTATCTACTGGGGCCCCCTCAAGCCCCTGGAGCACCTGTTCTTGAGGACGCCCCTGGTGGGCTTGGCCTATCTGGGCTCTAACCTCTACCACAACGGCTACTGGCTGAACCTGGTAGGCAAGCGGCGCATCAAGAAGGCCCTCCAGACCGGGTGGGGGCAGCTTTTCCAGCGCTATTAGGCAGGGCGCGCCCGAAGTCCACTAGACACACTCATGCAGTAGCGTCACCCTCGCCCCCGCCAGATTGCTTCGTCGTCCCGATGGCATCGGAACTCCTCGCAATGACATCTCGGTCCTTGTTCGGGGACGCCACACCAGGGGCCTCCGGGGACTAAAGGAGACGAAGAGGTCGTCCAGGCTATGTCCAAAGAACCCCTACCTCGCTCTCCCCTTCTGACCAAGCGCCGCCGTGATACCATCCTAAGCATTGGTCTCGTCGCCCTAGCCCTGGGGGTCATTCTGGCCTCGTGGCTCCTTCGGGACGTCCTGCCTGCCCTTCAAGACCTGGGGTATGTGGGCATCTTCTTGATAGGAGTCATAGGGGCTGCGTCTGTTGTGGCTCTGCCTTCGTCCACCCTAGCGATCGTCTGTGTGGGAGCGACGCTGCTCGACCTGCATCCGGTAGCGGTGGGCCTGGCGGCAGGCGCCGGCGAGAGCCTGGGAGAGCTGGTGGGGTACCTGGTGGGCCTTGGGAGTCAGACGTTTCTGGCCAAAGGCAAGATCTACACGAAAGTTCATGGTTGGGTGGAACATAGGGGGGGGCTTGCCATCTTTGTCCTGGCCCTAGTCCCCAACCCTCTCTTTGACCTGGTGGGCCTGGCCGCGGGGTCCCTCAGGTTCCCTGTCTACCGGTTTTTCCTCTGGGTCCTGGCGGGCAAAAGCCTCAGGGACGTCGCTGTGGCCACGATCTGTTCCCTGGGACTCACAAAGATCCCCGGTCTTTTCTAGCGATGCGGGCCGACGGCTACCCAGGGGTTTGGGTCGCGCTCTCCATCCAAAGGCAGGTGACGGTGCTGGTGATGCCCGGGATGGGCCGGATCTTGCGGATGGTCGTCGTCAGGTTTTCCTGGGTGTCCGCCTCCAGTTCGATGATGGCGTCATAGGGACCCAACACCTCGTTAACCATGGCCCTGGGGATGGCGCGCAGGCGCTTCACCACGTCCTGGGTCCTTTGGGGATCTATGGTCACCAGTATGTAGGCGTTTGCTGACATGGCGCTTCTCCGGTCTTCCTTTGCCAGACGTCCTCTCGCAGCATCTCTCGGTTGTGTTGCCCAGGCAGCCCGGCCTCTTGATGGAGACGGCCTCTTTACGAGTTGCCGTTCTCGCCGAAGTTTTGGTCGCTGAAGACGCCCAACTCTCGCCCCTGGTGGACGTGAACGATGAACTCGTCGCGGCTGATCCCCACGGCGTCCAATAGCTCGTCGTCAATCATCTCGATGAGGTCGTGGATCATCTCTTGGGTGAGGCTTTCGTTGACGCAGAGGGTGGCGTGGACGGTTCCAAAGGTGTAATGGAGGTCGACCCGTCCGATGGGGTCCGAGTCCTCCAGAATGGTGTAGCACTCCGAGTTCTGGGTGCGGCACTCTCGCTCAAAGTGGTAGTTGTCCATAGTTGCTCCTTCCTAGGGGCCTCCTCCTGTGCAGGGGTCTTTACCCCTCAGTCATGGAGTTCTCTCCTCCCTATCATAGCGCCTCTGGCGCCTTTTCGTGCTATGGCCGGACCTGGCCGCTTCCCATGACCACCCACTTGTATGAGGTGAGCTCCTGCAGGCCCATGGGGCCCCGGGCGTGGAGCTTGTTGGTGCTGATGGCCACCTCGGCGCCAAGGCCAAACTGTCCCCCGTCGGTGAAACGGGTGCTGGCGTTGGCGTACACCACGGCGGCATCCACCTCGTCCAGGAAGCGCATGGCGGCGGTGTAGTCCTCGCTGACGATGGCCTCCGAGTGGCCCGAGCCGTACTGTTCGATGTGCTGGAGGGCCTCGTCGAGGGAGTCTACCACTTTAACGGCGGCGGTGAGGGAGAGGAACTCCTTGCCCCAGTCGTCCTGCTGGGCGGGTTTCAGCTTCAGGCCTTGCATGGGCCCAAGGATGCTCAGGGCCCGGCGGTCGCAGTGCATCTCCACCCCTTCCGCCGCCCACGCCTGGGCGATGGCTGGCAGGTAGGCCGAGGCGATGGAGGAATGCACCAGGAGGGTGTCCAGGGCGTTGCACACCGTGGGGCGCTGGACCTTGGCGTTGAAGGCGATGGCCACGGCCTTGGCGACGTCCGCGGCCTTGTCCACGTAGGTGTGGCAGACGCCGATGCCCCCGGTGATCACGGGCATGGTGGCCTCGGCGGCCACACGACGGACGAGGTCTGCGCCGCCGCGAGGGATCAGCATGTCAATGTACTGGTGCATCTTGAGCATCTGGCCCACCAGGGCCCGGTCCTGGTTCTCGATGAGCTGGACTGCATCCCGAGGCGCCCCAGCCCTGGCAATGGTGTCCTGGACGAGGGCGGCCAGGGCCTTGTTGGAGTGGAGGGCCTCGCTGCCGCCCCGCAGAATGACGGCGTTGCCCGACTTGAGGCAGAGGGCCGAGATGTCCACCGTCACGTTGGGACGGCTTTCGTAGATGACGCCGATGACCCCCAGGGGCACGGTCTTCTTGCCGATCTGGAGGCCGTTGGGGAGGGTGCGCGTATCGTGCATGACCCCCACCGGGTCGGGGAGGGCCGCCACGGCCCGAACGTCGTGGGCCATGCCCTCCAGCCGCTCCGGGTTCAGGAGGAGCCGGTCAAGCAGCGCATCGCTGAGGCCCGCCGCCTGGCCCGCCCGGTAGTCCTTCTCGTTGGCGGCAAGGACCTCCTCCTCCCGGGCCTTGAGGGTGTCGGCGATGTTGAGGAGGGCCTGGTTCTTGGCGGTGGTGGAGAGCTTGGCGAGCTTGCGAGCAGCGGCCTTGGCCGCCTGGCCTATGGGGATGAGGGCGTCAGATGCTGTGGCCATGGTAATAGCTCTCCCTGTTTTGCCTGCTCCGTGTGCCCCCCCAAAGGTGGGTCCAGGGCGAGCCCTGGCTAGAGCACCACCAGGTTGTCCCGGTGCATCACCTCGTCGCCGTAATGGTACCCCAAAACCTCCTTGATGCGGTCGGAGCGGACGCCCTTGATGGCATCGGTCTCGCCTGCGCTGTAGTTGGCGATGCCGCATGCCACCCGCTGGCCCGCCGCGTCCACGATGGCCACGATGTCGCCTCGCTGAAAGTCGCCCGTGACGCCTCGAACGCCTGCGGGCAGCAGGCTTCGCCCCTTCATCTTCAGGGCCTCCACGGCGCCGGCGTCGATCTGGACCTCTCCACGGTGGGAGAGGCTGCTGAGCATCCACCGCTTGCGGCTCTCCAGCTTGCTGGAGGTGGGCAGGAAGAGGGTGCCGATGGGCTCCCCGGCCGCCAGGCGTGGGATGATCTCGGGCACGCGGCCATCGGCGATGACGACGGCGATCCCCGAGGCCGTGGCGAGCTTGGCGGCCTCCACCTTGGTGGCCATGCCTCCTCTGCTCTCGGAGGTCCAGGGGCCCTGGGCCATGGCCTCGATGGCAGCGTCCACCCGCTCCACGCGGGGAATGAGCTTGGCGCTGGGATCAAGGTGAGGGTCGGTAGTGTACAGCCCCGGCATGTCACCCAAGAGGATGAGCAGGTCGGCGTCCAGGAGGTTGGCCACCAGGGCCGAAAGACGGTCGTTGTCGCCAAACACAGCCCCCTCGCCCAGCTCCTCCACCGCAACCACGTCGTTCTCGTTGATGATGGGCGCCACCCCGTGCTCCAGCAGGGCCAGCAGGGTGTTGCGGATGTTGAGGTAGCCGATGCGGTCCGTGGTGTCGCGGCGTGTCAGTAGGGCTTGGCCCACGGTGATGCCGTGCCGGCCGAAAAGCTGCTCGTAGGTGCTCATGAGACGGCTCTGACCCACGGCCGCGAGCACCTGGCGGGCGGCGATGTCCCGATCGCTCTTCATGGCGCTCAGGAGGTGGCGGCCTGCAGCGACGGCCCCCGAGGAGACGACGGCTACTTGGACCCCCTGCTGGTGAAGGCGGGCTGTTTGTCCGACCAGGGAGGCCATGCTCTCTAGGTGCAGGCGGTCCCCGCCTCCCGTGAGGAGCGAGGTGCCCGCCTTGACGACGATGCGGTGGTATGTGAGTGCGTTAGCCACGGGGAATACGGGCTCCTTGGGGTATGGACACAGAACTGGGTCGTCGAAATTCGCACGATGGTAAGAGAAGTGGTCTCATTATAGCACCATGGCGTGCTTTGGACCCACGCTACGGGAGGTTGATCATGGCGAGGGTGGCTTCCAACGGTGGGGTGTGCCACCGACAAGTCGAGTGTCTTCGACCTGCACCCGTGCTTCAGTCCGCGGTGTATGATGCAGGCGGGGAGGAGTGCGGTGCGTTTTAGCCAAGAGGCCTTCGAGCTTCTGGTGGCCCAGGCCCTGGAGGGCCTGCCCCAAGAGGTGCAGGAGATGCTGGACAACGTGGTGGTGACGGTCCAGTCCCTCCCCACCAAACGGGAACAGGCCGAGCTTGGGCTCCAAGGCCCCTACGCCCTGCTGGGGGTCTACTACGGCATCCCCCAGACGGAGCGGGAGGGGTACAACCTGAGTCTTCCTGACAGGATTGTCCTGTTCCAGCGACCCATCGAGGCGGTGTGCGCTACGGACGCCGAGGTGGTGGAGGAGGTGCGCCGCACGGTGCTGCACGAGCTGGCCCACCACTTCGGCATCGACGACGAGCGTTTGGAGGAGCTGGGGCTGGAGTAGGCAGGGCGGAGGCTCGGTCGTCGTCTGCCCAATCGCTTGGGGCCTTCCACCATCCCCTTCATGGTTCCTTAGGCTCGGCACACCACCTTCATTTCCCACCGGCTTTGGAGTACCTTAAGGGCCAGGGGACTGATGTTTTCGGGCTCGCCTGGATCGATGTCACCATGGGGCTGGAAGGGATAGCGGGCAACTCCTACCAATTGGGTCGACAATGGCGCACGCAGTTATCCTTGTAGTCCTGGTTAGTCTGCTTCTGGGGGCTTGCAGTCAGTCTCAAGCCCCACGCGACTCGTTGCCAGCCACGCCCGCTCCGACAGCTACCCCCACACCTGTGTCAACGTAGCAGCCTACCTTCAAGCCCACTGCCCCCGGAACACCGTCGCCCACTCCCACTGCCGTGCAGGCCTCCCCGTCGCCCTCCACAGGCTCAGGCCCGCAAACGCGCTTCTCCGGCTGCAGCGGATCGGGGCGCGTGAACTTCGCGTAGTCGCCCATGCGCCTCGAAGACGTCACGTACCTGCTGCCCTATGGGCTGCTTGCCGGGGCGCATGTCACGCCGATCAACCATATGTACTTCGAGCCACGCGACCGCTCGCTGGGACGCGACGTATACGAGGTCCGCGCCGTCCAGGACGGCGTGATCTACAGTATGCAGCCGCGCGACATCAACGTTGACACAGGCCAGGCGAGGCAACGCGAGTGGCGGATGGATATCGCGCACTCGTGCACCTTCACGAGCTATTTCGATCTCCTGACCTCCATCGCTCCCGTCCTCGAAGCCGAGTGGAACAAGACGCAGGGACGCCGGACCGGGCCCTGGCAGGGTATCCCAATCAAGGCGGGACAGGTGGTAGGACGGATTGGCGCGCAGACGCTCGACTTTGGTGTGTATGACTATGAAATCACCCTGCCAGGCTTCATCGTCCCCTCACATTATACTGAGCCGTGGAAGGTGCACACGGTCGACCCCTTCCCTTACTTCCCCGCAGATATCCGCGACGCGCTCCGTGCAAAGATGTTCCGGCAGGCCGAGCCGCGCGCGGGAAAGATCGACTACGATGTGGACGGCAGGCTTGTGGGCAACTGATTACAGGAGGGCACAAACGGCTATGCCGGCATCAACCAGAGCAAATACTGGGACGGACACCTGGCCATAGTGCCCGATGCGCTGGACCCTACGCAGTGGCGCTTCTCCATCGGCAACCTTGACGGCAGCGCCCGCCAGTTCGGCGTGAAAGGCAACGGGCCCGACCCGCGGAACGTCACGGTTGAGACAGGGCTCATCAAGTACGAGCTCACGTATAGCGAGTACTACGCTGTCAATGACCCGACACGGCGCGGGCTGGGCCCCGGCGGCGTCCGGACCGGCGACAACATTGCATCGCGTAACCAGGACCAGGTCCTCGGTGTCGTGCTCCTGCAGATGACGGGGACGCGGACGCTCCAGTGCGAGGTGTTCCCGGGGAAGAGCGCGGCAGAGGTCAACGGCTTCACGGTGGCGGTGAAGAGTTACGAACGGTGACGGGCGCCTGACGCCCGACCGGGAACTGCGGTTTGTTATCCGACAGTTGAGGGCTCCCCGTCTCCGCCATTCTGCCTTCGGTGGTGACGACCCGTAGGTGCGTAGGTGGTTGCCCGCCCTGAGGTTCGACAGGCTTACCCTGAGCTTGTCGAAGGGGTCTTGACGAAGTCATTGGCTCAGGGGGTTGCGAAACGGCCTGGCGAGAAGGACTGGATGGGAACGTCAGTCGCGCCCCGAAGCACCAGGTCGGCGATGGCCTGGCCCGTGGCGGGGCTCAGGGTCACCCCCCGACGCCCGTGGCCTGTGGCGACATACACGTTCTCCAGGTGGGGCGCCTTCCCGATGATGGGCATGCCGTCAGAGGTGATGGGCCGCAGGCCCGCGATGGCATGCATCTCCCGGGCGTCCCGCAGCCCTGGGACCAGCCGCTGCGCCGCCTCCACGATGTGCCTTCGCCCCTCCTCCGTCACCCCCTTGTCGAAGCCTACCCGCTCCTCGGTGGTGCCCAGGATGAGGGTGCCGTTGGACTTGGGGGCCACGTAGTCGCCGTGGTGGAAGAGGACGCAACGCATGGGCGCCTGGGACGGCAGCGCCCGTAGGAGCTGGCCCTTGAGGGGTTCGACGGGCAGGTGCATGCCCAGCCACTGCCCGGCCAGCGTGCTCCAGGGCCCCATGGCGACGACCACGGCCCCCGCCGAGAATAGGCCTCTGGCGGTCTCCACACCCACGGCCCGCTCACCCTGAAGGCGGATGCCCTTCACCTCGGCGTAGATGACCTGGGCGCCTCGCTGCTCTGCGCCCCGGGCCAGGGCGAGGGTGTAGGGGTAGGCCTCAAGCTGCGCCTCGTCCTGGGAGTAAAGGCCGCCCAGAATGTCGGGTGAAGCCTGGGGCTCCAGGCGTTGCAGTTCCGCTGAATCTACCCAGGAGACACGCAGGCCCAGTTCCTGCTGCCACTCCAGGCTGCGCTTCAGCCGTGCCACGTCGTCATTGGTGAAGGCAAGTCGCAGGACGGGGACCGATTGGTACTCGACCGAGATGCCCGTGGCTTCCAGGAGCTCCTGCGCCAGGGCGCGATGCAACGCCAGGCAGCGGACGCCCATCGCTACCAGGGGGCTGGGCGCCTCGGCCTCGGCCAGGGGGGTCAGGAGTCCCGCCGCCACGCCTGAGGCCTGGCAGGCCAGGGACTCTCGCTCCAGGACGGTGACGCGGGCGCCCGCCTTGCTCAGGTGGTAGGCGACGGCGCACCCGATCACGCCCCCGCCGATGACGATCACGTCTGGGTGGTGTTGCATGCAGAGACCCCCTGAGTCCCCCTCACCCTGACCCTCTCCCCGACGGGGAGAGGGTGTTTCCTGTAGTGCCTCGGCCAGGTGGGCTGTTACCTGGGGAACCGTCATAGAGGATACCCTCCTGGCTTGTCCACACTGTAACCCTTTTGGCGCCTTCAGGCCAAGCGGCTGGGCAGGGGGTGGTTTGTTGCCTGCGACGCTCTTACCTTCCCGTGAGGGCACCCTTATAATGAGAGGGAAGGTTTCTCAACGAGGAAGACTGTGAACCTCGATTTCGAGCATGGAGACCCCAAGGCGCCCAAGGGGCACGCTCTGGTCTACTACCGGAGCACCGAGGCCCCAGGCCAGCTGTTGATGACCTACGTGGTGGTGCTGCCGGTAGCGGTGAACGTGTCCAAGTATATGCCTCCCTTCCTGGCCCCCCAGCTTGGGGCCCTGGCTCCCGCCGAGCTGTCCTCTTTCGCCTTCCCTCCGGTCCCGGAGCTCCTGGAGGCCGACGTCTCTCCTCTGGCGCTGGCCAAGGCCAGGGGCGACGATCTGATCTTTGGGGGCGCGGTGTCTCCCAGAGACGTAACCGGGCTCCTGGGCCTGGTGAACGAAGCGGTGCAGGCCTACGCCGAGGCTTATGGGACGTCCCATCAGGCGGCTTCTATGGTAACAGCGGAGGAGGCAGCGTCCGGGCACGCGGTCACCGCGGTGCTCTACGCGTTTATGGAGCCTCAGGAGAAGCTGAAAGAGCTCTCGCAGATGGTGGGGAAGCTTCGCCTGGCCGTGGAGACCCGGGACGCCGCCCTGCGCCGAGAGGCTGAGGAGGAGGTCCGCGTCTTGGGGCGCTATCTCCCCAGCGACTACCGAATTGAACGGCTCCTGGAGGCGGCCGGCCAGCCCAAGGCTGCGGGCGCTCGTCTGGCCCAGCTCTACGTGGAGCGCTGCTATAAGCTGTCTCGGGAGGAGTACCGGGACCTGGGCGCCCTGGATGAAGAGATCCTGGCCCTCGAGGCCCAACAGGGCGGCGTCTGAATCCTCGTCTGCTAGCCGCTCGCTACTTCCGCAACCATTGGTGCACCTCTCGGACCATCCTCTCCACCACCGGTTCGACGTCCATGGACGTGTCCACGACGTAGTGTTCTCTCTGGATGGGCTCCTCTGAGGGGCGCATGCGCTGGTACACCCGCCAGTCGGCCTGGGAGTTATCTTGGGGGGCCTGGCTCTGCTGGCGCCGTTGCAGGCGCTCCCGGACCACCTCGGTGGGCGCGTGGGTGTGTACCAGGATGACCTTGGCCACCGTGACCTCTGCGATGCGGTAGAGGGGCTCGCGGTGGGACTCCTGGAGGTTGGTGGCGTCCAAGATCACGGGGATGCCTTGGGTGAGGAGCTCCTGGATAAGTTGGTGGCAGGCGGCGAACAGGCGGGCGCTCTCTCCCTTGGTGTGGCGAGGCTCTCCCACCAGGGTCTTGCGCAATTCGTCAGACTCCAGCACCAGGAACGGGAGTTGCCCTGTGAGGCGGCGGGCAAAGGTGGACTTGCCGGTGCCTGGCAGTCCGCTCAGCATGACGAGCACGGGCTTGGGCCACGGCTCAGGGAGAGGGCCCAGGGCATCCTTCAAGCGCTGAGTGTCCTCGATTGTCCTGACCTGGGCAGGCGTATTCTCCTCTAAGGGGGCTATCAAGGTCCTCCCTTTCTCCGTCGGGAACGTCGAATCCCTTCAGGCCATTGTAGTGTATCAGTTTGACCGGGCGTCACCTGTTTGGTGGCTTGACAAACCTACGCGGCACTAGGGGCGCGAACAACCCCGTATGGGTTTACTTGTGCGAAGAAGACTGGTCGGGTACGACGGTGGCAGCGTGCCCGAGAGTAACCAGGGGTAACAAAATATCAACGTACAGGAGGAACGAGATGGCGCATCCAGTGACGCACTTCGAGATTCAGACCAAGAACCCGGATAAGGTCCAGAAGTTTTACAAGGACCTCTTTGACTGGAAGATCCAGCTTGTCCCAAACATGAACGGGCTACGGCCTCGGAGACTCCGGAACCCCATGTAAGGGCATTGGTGGCGGCATAGGCGGCACCATGCCTGGCGGCCCCCAGATGGTCACCTTCTACGTCGACGTGGACAACCCCAAAGCCTATTTGGACAAAGCCGTCAAGCTCGGTGGCAAAGTCATTATGCCTTCGATGACGATCCCCGGCATGGTTACCCTTGGTATGTTTGCCGACCCCGATGGCAACGTCGTCGGCGTGGCTAAAGACGAGAGCGCGGGCCAACGCCACGCCTAGCAAGACCTATAGGCCCAGCGGCGCAAGGGCTAGGCCCACGGGCCGCGTGTTCTGAACGCGACAATCCTTGGGCAGATCTAGGCGGAGATCAACCAGCCGCACGAGCATGTTGGTTCTAAGGCGGAAATGCACACAGTAGAGGGGCGGTCCATTCGGGCCGCCCCTCTACTGTTCGAAGGGCGCCCGTCCCCCAGCTGATTGGTGACGAGGCTACGCTGGCTTCACGCGGCATCCACTCTCTTGGGGTTATCTCACCGACGGGTAGAAGCCGATGGCGAGGGCGCCGGTGCCTGCCACCTGGGCCAGGCGTGAGTGCATAGGCACGGTGTAGAACTCTACCAGGTTGACCCGTGCCGCTAGCAACTCTGCCAGGCGGTCCGCCTCGTCGGCGGAGGTGGTGTACATGACGCCCGCGTGGACCGGCGCAAGCTGGCATCGAGCGGTGATCTGGCGGGCCATCCGCTCCAGGCTCCGCTCTCTGCTGTGGACGGTGGAGAGGAGCTCTATCCGCCCCATCTCCAGAAGGAAGACCCCCGTGTAGGCCGTCCCCAGTTGCTGCTGCCACCGGGCTGCCTCGGGCACTCGGCCACTGGCCACAAGGGTGCCCAAGGTCTCCAGGATGCCGAGGGTTTGCACGCGCAGCCGTAGCTGTCGGCACCTGGAGGCTACCTCTTGAAGGCCTGCCCCTTGTTGGGCAAGCCGGGCAGCCTCCAGGGCCATCAGCCCCATGCCAATGCCCGTAGTCCCCGTGTCCAGGACGTGGATGGCCTCCGCATGGGTGTCTTGAAGCCGATGGACTGCCTCCAGGGCGCCTTGATAGGAGGCGCTCAAGGTGCTGGCACTGGTGAGGCAGAGGACACCATCGCCCTTGGAGACCTCCTCAGCGAGAAGGTCTCCCCAGGGGGTAGGATCGGCGCCCAGGGGATCGATGGTCCTGATGGAGTATTGGGCGCAAAGGTCGGGAGGGAGACAGGCCGTGGCCTCTGTGACAACGGAGGTTCGAGACATGCTGCGGCCCTCCCGTGAAGTGCGGAAGGATATTGTAGCACGGTGGGGGGAAGCCCCTGGGGGGGCTAGAGGGCGACCTGGATCAGGCTCCGAAGGCCGCCGATCAGGAACAAGGCAATAAGGGAGGTGAAGTCCATCATCCCCACAGTGGGGATGATGCGGCGCAACGGGGCGAGGATGGGCTCGGTGATTTGGAGGAGGATTTGGAACACGGGGTTGTTCGGCGACGTAATAGGGTTGTTGGGCGCCAGGGCTGCGATCCAGGATAGGACCACTCGCGCAAGGAGGGCATACCAGAGGGCCGTGAGGAGAATGTCGAAGAACTGGACGACAATGGTCACGACTCTTCCCCCAAGGCCTTGGACTTTTCATAGGCGGCCTTCACCGCGTGGATGAGGGCGGCGTCAAACCCCCGGCTCTCCAGCACCAGGAGGGCCTCGGCGGTGGTGCCGCCAGGGGAGGTGACCATGTTCTGAAGCTCGGCGGGGTGCTTGCCCGTCGTTTTCATCATGAGGGCGCTGCCCAGGACCGTCTGGAGCACGAGTTGGCGCGCCGTGTCCCGAGGCATGCCCAGGTAGACCCCGGCGTCAATGAGGGCCTCTATGAACTTGAACACGTAGGCGGGGCCGCTGCCGTTGATGGCGGTGGCCATGTCCAGGAGGTGCTCGTCGGCCACGTACACCTCCTCGCCCAGGGCCTGCAGGACCGAGCGGGCCTCCTCGCGCACTGGCTGGCTGACGGCGGGTGAGGCAGTCCACACACTCATGCCCGCGCCCACCTGGGCCGGGGTGTTGGGCATGACCCGGATGACGGCCTGGTGTTGGAGCCCCTTCTGGAGGGCGCCCATCCTGGCCCCTGCCACGATGGAGAGGACGGTCTGGTCTGCTCGTAGGACGCCCCGGAGATGGGACATCACCTCGGGCACCACCTGAGGCTTGACGGCCAGGACGACCAGGGAAGCCCCAGCTATGGCCTCGGCGTTGTGGGCCGTAGGGACGACGGCATATCGCTCATGAAGGTATTCCCGGCGGGGTGCCATGGGCTCCCCCACGGTGATGTCCGAGGGCTTGGCCAGACGATGCTTCAGCACCCCGGTGATGATGGCCTCGGCCATTGTGCCGCCGCCCAAAAACGCCAGCTTCATGGTTTACCCCTCCTACGAGTGGCTCCATTATAGCATGGCCCTGCGGGAGGCCTTGAGGGGTTCCCTCTAAACTTGCTTTACGGTAGTTTCACAGGAGTTAGAGAGGCTGGTTGTTAGGAATTCTTAATATTCGCAAGGGTTACGCAACATCCCCATGCTACGCTGTGAGCACATTCATAGAGGAGGTTGCCATGCTGATCAAACGTACCCACGTCATGCTACTGCTCCTTGTCGGGATCATCTCCCTCACTTTTGTTGCCGCCTGCGCGTCCAGCAGCACGCCCGCATCACAGCCTACGGTGCTATCTGTCGCAGACAAAGCCGCCATGGAAGCGAAGGCTGCGATGGAGAAGGCCGTTCGTCCCAGGACCAACTCAGGATGGCGCTTTGAGCGTGGTGCGCAGGGATTAGACTCTAACGCGGCAGTCCCTTGGCCTTGACCAGTCGGGCGGCGACGCGCAGGGAGGTGGCCATGCTCTGGGCGTCGGCGATGCCCTGGCCCGCAATGTCGAAGGCGGTGCCGTGGTCCACTGAGGTCCTGACGAAGGGGAAGCCGAGGTTGACGCTGATGCTCCGCTCGAAGTTGTGGACCTTGATGGGGATGTGCCCCTGGTCGTGGTACATGGCCAGCACCACGTCGTACCGCCCGGTGATGGCCTGGTGGAAGATGCTGTCGGCCCCCACGGGCCCGTGGGCGTCGATGCCTTCCTCCCGGCCAGCCATCACCGCTGGTGCAATGTGCTCCTGCTCTTCGGTCCCCAGGAGTCCGCCGTCGCTGCCGTGGGGATTCAGGGCCGCCACGCCGATGCGTGGCCTCGGAATGCCCCAGGCCTCGAAGCTGGTGTGGGTGAGACGCAGCTTGGCGAGGATGTTGTTTTTGGTAACGTAGTCGCAGGCCTGGCGCAGGGACTTGTGGGTGGTGAGGTGCACCACCCGTAGGCGGCCTGCCATGAGCATAGTGGCGACCTGGGGCGCCTTGGTGAGGGCCTGCAGCAGCTCCATGTGTCCCACTTCATGGTAGCCGGCCAGGTTGGCGGCCTCCTTGTTGATGGGGGCGGTGGCCATGCCCTGGACCTCTCCCTTGAGGGCCAGGCGGCCCGCCAACAGCACCCACTCCACCGCCGCCTTGCCCGCTATCGGAGAGACGCGGCCAAGAGTGATGGCGCGAGCGTCCAGGTTTCCGGGGTCCAGCACCTCCACGAGGCCGGGGGTGCCAGTGGCGGCTGCTGGGGAGTCTACAGCGCGCACCTGGAGGGGGGCGTTCAAACGGCGAGCGGTCTCCTGGACCACCGCTGCGCTGCCGATGACTAGGGGGCGGCAGCCGCGATAGGCCTGGGGTCGGCTGAGGGCCTTGACCACCACCTCGGGCCCGATGCCGCAGGGGTCTCCCAGGGTGATGGCGATGATGGGTTTGGTTGGCATGGGTCTCCTTGGGCTTTGCCCTAGAAGTCTTGCACAGGTCTGCTGACCTCGGTTGAACCTGCGGGTTGACCATCCCCCGGCCCCCTTCCTGGAAAGAAGGGGGGTTAGATATGGGGGGCACCCCCATATCCCCATCAGAGGGGCTCTGCCCCTCTGCACTTCCTTGGCCTACCCAATTGTGGTTATGCTGATTTTCACAACCAAGCACTAGGAGGGAAGGCTGTGCTGTAGGTCGATTATAGCTGAGGGGGCGAAAGAGAGACAGTCCCGACATGTCGGGACTGTCTCTCTTTCCATCGTGCTTTCTACCCGAGGGTTCTATCCCCCGCACTCGTTCCAGCCGCAGGAGTGACAAATGACGCACCCCTCCTGGAAGGCCAGAGGGCCGCTGCACTCGGGACAGGCATAGCGGGTTGGGGCAGCGGCCTTGGTGGCGGCGTGCCCATTGCCATTCCCGTTTCCGTTGCCCTGGGGTGTGAAGAGGGGTGGCTGAGTGCTGTAGGCCCGCCCGGTGGGGTGGCCCTCCCCCTGGAGGTGGCGGCTCAGGGCCAGCGCCACAGCGTCGGGGGCAGAGCGGATGAGGGTGCCGCCGTCCCAGGCGGGGTCGCAGGTGATGCCCCTGAGCTGCTCCACGACGGCATCGGGCTTGACGCCGGAGCGCAACGCGAGGGAGACCAGGCGAGAGATGGCCTCCAGGTGGGCCGAGTCGCACCCTCCAGCCTTGCCCAGGGTGGTGAACACCTCGAAGGGCTTGCTTTGCTCGTCGAAGTTGATCGTGATGTACATGTTGCCGTGGCCGGTCCGGAGCCGCTCGGTGACGCCGGTCATAACGGTAGGGCGCTCTCGAGGGGCCAGGACCTCTTTCCCGGCTGCCTTTTGTGCGGCGGCTTCACCGGGGCCGCGCTGGACCTCCAGGACCTGGGTGGGCTTGGAGCCGTCCCGGTAGACGGTGATGCCGATGCACCCCAGCCGCGACGCCATCTGATAGGTCTTGTCCACGTCCTCTACCGTGGCGTCGTTGGCCATGTTGATGGTCTTGCTCACCGCTAGGTCCGTGTGCTTCTGGAAGGTGGCCTGCATCCGGGTGTGGGTTTGGAAGTCGATCTCCATGGCCGTCCGGAACAGGCGTTTCACGTCTTCAGGGACCTGGGGGATGTGCTGGCAGGAGCCTGTGCGGGTGACCTCCTTCATGAGGTCGTCGCTGTAGAAGCCTCGCTGCTGGGCGACGCGGACGAAGTAGGGGTTGACCTCCTGGAGGCGCTGACCGTCCAGGACGTTCTTGACGTAGGCTAGGGCGAAGATGGGCTCGATGCCGCTGGAGGCTGAGCAGATGGCACTGATGCTGCCGGTGGGCGCGATGCACGTGCGCGTGGAGTTGCGGACGGGGACTTCCTCGCGGCATGCGGGGTAGGGGCCCCGCTCCCGGGCCAGATCGATGGAGACCTGACGCGCCACCCGGTTGATGAGGCCCATGACCTGGTCGGCCAGCTCCAGGGCCTGGGGCGCATCGTAGGGGATGCCCAGGGCGATGAGGGCGTCGTGCCATCCCATGACACCGAGGCCGATCTTTCGGGTGCGGGCGACGGCCTCGGCTACCTCGACGGCGGGGAACTGGTTCATGGTGACGACGTCGTCCAGGAAGCGCGTGGCCTGGCGCACCACCTGTTCGAGCGCGGTGAAGTCGAACCAGGGGATACCCTCCTCGTGGACGAACTTGGCCAGGCTGATGGAGCCCAGGTTGCAGGCCTCAAAGGGCAGGAGGGGCACCTCGCCGCAGGGGTTAGTGGACTCCATGCGCCCCAGGTGAGGAGTGGGGTTGCGGCGGTTGGCCTCGTCGATGAAGAAGAGGCCCGGGTCTCCCGTCTTCCAGGCGGACTGGACGATCTCCTCCCAGATGTGGCGGGCGGGGAGGGAGCTGACCACGGCCTGGCTGTGGGGGTCGATGAGGCCCCAGTCGGCATTCTCCTTCACAGCCTGGAGAAAGGCATCGGTGACGGCCACGGAGATGTTGAAGTTCTGGGCCGTCTGGTTGTCATCCTTCATGTGGATGAAGTCCATGATCTCCGGGTGGCTCACGTCCAGGATGCCCATGTTGGCGCCGTGACGCTTGCCTCCCTGGGTGATCATGTCTGAGAGGCTGCTGAGCATCTTGAGGACGGCGACGGCCCCGCAGGCCCTGCCCTGGGTGGTGGCGATGCCGCTGCCCCGAGAGCGCAGGCGGGAGAAGGAGTAGCCAATGCCGCCGCCGAACTTCTGGATCATGGCCGACACCGTGGCGGCGTGCATGATGCTCTCCATGGTGTCATCGACGGGGATGACGAAGCAGGCGGAGAGGGTGCCCTGGCCCGTTCCGGCGTTAAACAGGGTAGGGGAGTTGGGCATGAAGCGGGAGGAGGCCATGAGGTCGTAGAAGTTCTCTGCCCACTGCTCCCGCTGGCTCGGGGGCTCCGCCTGGGCGACGTGCTTGGCGACGCGCTGGAAAAGCTCTCCGGGCGTCTCCTCGCTGATAAGGTAGCGGGCCTTGAGGACCGCCAGGGCGTTCTCGGAGAGCTGTAAAGCGACGGTCATATGTGATACCTCCACCCTCCCTTAGAGGGCTTGATTGTTTGACAAAACAAGACAACTACAGCGACGGGACCATGCGCCGTCTTTCGACGATGGGCTAGCCGGCGAGCTATCCCGGGCTACCGGCGGGGTCGGCCCGGCTTGGCCGCGGCTCGGGCGGGCTTGGCGGCAGCTTGGGCGGGCTTGGCGGCAGCTTGGGCGGGCTTGGCGGCAGCTTGGGCGGGCTTGGCGGCAGCTCGGGCGGGCTTGGCGGCAGTTCGGGCGGGCTTGGCGGCAGTTCGGGCGGGTGCCGCGGCAGCTCGGGCGGGTGCCGCGGCCCTTCGAGTCCGTGCCTGGGTCAGCAACCGGATCACGTCTCTGCCCTCCCTGGTGACCCGGCGGACGCTCCCGTTGGCAATCCTGCTCATGGGGTCTGACAGGCCAATGGATGTGCCCCGGCGCAGGAGGCGTTGCAGGCGGCGCTTGGCGGCCTCGCCCTCGGTGGCGGTGATGGCCAGCGCATCAAGGCCGGAGATACGCACGTGCTCACCGCTTCGCAGCTCGATCATGTTCCCCGATAGTACGCGTTTCACTACTCCTCTTGGCATGCTCCGTTCCTTTCTGGGTGTGTGCTATGCTGGGCGAAGAGTTACAGATAGATTGCTGTGCTCCCTAATCTCCTTCATCGGCATAGGTGATGACCACCTGGCGGCCCCGCTGCAGGAGGAAGCTGCGCATCACCACCCACCTCTCAGGGGCGTGGGCCAGGAGCACCCCCTCGGCGGGCACGTCCTCGTCGTAGGCAGTCACGGGGATGGCCAGCCACTCACGGGGGTGGTTCAGCTTTAGGTCCTTGATCTGGGACATATCTCCCTCCACCGTTACCGCCCGCCCGCCTGGCTCTTTTTGGGGAGTCCGGTCCTCCGTCGGCCTGGGCCACGCCAGACCGCCTTGCGAGGCGGCGGCCCCTCCAGGGGCAGCAGGGTGAGCTGGGGCGTGGGTAAGGGCTCCTCCTCCACCCGGTGGTTCAGGAGGGTCTCCACCTCGGCCTTGAAGCTGTCCAGGTCCTGGAAGTCCCGGTAGACGCTGGCGAACCGGATGTAGGCCACCCGGTCCAGGCGCTGGAGGCGCTTCATCACCATCTCGCCGATGATATGGGCGGGCACCTCTGCCCTGCCCAGGCTCTGGACCTCGGCCTCAATGTCCTGCACGATCTTCTCCAGGGTGCCGGACGGTAGGGGGCGCTTGGCGCAGGCCAATCGCAGGCTGCGAAGGAGCTTGTCGCGGTTGAACTCCTCCCGCCGTCCGTCCCGTTTGAGGACCATGAGGGCAGGGGTCTGGATGCGCTCGTAGGTGGTGAAGCGCAGGCCGCACTGCTGGCATTCGCGGCGGCGGCGAATTCCCTCCTCGCCGGCGTTCCGAGAGTCTACTACCCTGGAGTCGATATAGTTACAGTAAGGGCAATGCATGGCACGATGACCACAAGATGTTGTGGGGTCTGGCGTTTACAACACCAGCAGTATGCAGAGAGTGAGAGGGACTGTCAAGAGGTTTTTGACAGGATTTTGATGGAGAAGCAGGGCGTGCCCGCCTTGAGAGGTTGGTCGTTCTACGCGCGTATCCGCGCGCATGGTGACGCAGTCACGATGCAAAAGATGGGAACGGCAGGGGTCTGGCCCAGGAAGAGGTAGGGGTCGAAGTCCCCTGGGTGCAGCGAACAGAGAGCCACCCTGGTGGAAATGACACCAGGGTGGCTCTGGGCGCCGAACAAGGCCGCCGCCTCCCGGCGGGCTGCAAACAATATCTAGTGCGTGTGCTGCTGCGGTAGGGAGGGATCTCCGCAGCAGCGCGATGCCTTGCCCGTCGGGAGGCGGCGGCTCCAGAGGGAAGAGAGGTAGTGGTACAGGTTTTTAGAACAGGCGTCCCCGCCGCTGGCCCGAGGCCTGCCGTCTCAGGAACGTTGGCACCTCCAGGTCTGATCCCCCGGTGGATCGAGCCATGGGGTCGTTGCGGTAGAGCTGCTCCGCCTCATCCTCATTTGTCGCGTCTTTCATTGCGAAGCCGGTGGCGATGAGGGTGATCTTGACCTCGTCCTCCATCTTAGGGTCGGTGACCCGGCCAAAGAAGATGTAGGCGTTGGGGTCTATGGCTGCCCTCACGGCCTCGGCCGCGTCGTACACCTCGTTGACGGTAAGGTCGGCGCCGCCGGTAATGTTGAACAGCACTGCCTTGGCCCCGTCAATGCGAACATCGAGCAGTGGGCTGTTGATGGCGGCCCGGGCCGCCTCCACGGCACGACCCTGGCCCTTGCCCGAGCCTATGGCCATCCAGGCGGGGCCGGCGCTGGTCATGATGGTCCGAATGTCGGCGAAGTCCAGGTTGATCTCCCCGGGGTTGACCGCCAGCTCGGCGATGGCCTGGACGCCCTGGCGCAGTATGTCGTCAGCCATCTTGAAGGCGCCGTCCAGGGAGAGGGACTCGTCGGCCAGCTCCAGAAGGCGGTCGTTGGGGATGACGATGAGGCTGTC
>SHYH01000017.1 GCA_009692865.1 Dehalococcoidia bacterium | reverse complement strand
GCCTACGTCCACGCCTACACGACCCCCCACGCCTACGGCCACACCCGCGCCTACGTCCACGCCTACACGACCCCCCACGCCTACGCCTACGCCCGGGCCTACGGCCACGCCCGCGCCTACGGCCACGCCCACCCCTAACCTTCGCTACGGGGTCCACCTGCACACCGAGGTCCGCGGAAACCCTCAGGCCCAGCGGTACTTTCTGGAAGCCCTAGGAATCCAGTCGTATATGGACGACCGGACCGATCCCGCCATCAGCGGGTTCAACAAGGTGCTGTACGTCTCCGTAAGGCCAGCGGGCGGGCTTCTCTCCCCCGGCCAGATTACCCAGATTGCCCAGACCTCTCCGGGGGCCTACTGGTACCTGGGCGGGGAGGCCAACGTTGAGTCCCAGGACGGACTGCCAGGCGCCGAGTACGCCCCCGTGTTCTACTACTACGCCACTGAGATCAAGCGCGTAGACCCCACCGCCCACCTCATGAGCGCCAGCGTGCTGAACTGGGACTTCACCTGCCGGAGGGTACGCGTGGGTGTACCTGAGGACCACGGCTGTAGCTGGGACACCTCGGGAAGGGAGTGGGTCACCGATTTTCGCACGGCCTACCTCGCCAAGTACGGCCAGGAGCCTCCGGTGGAGGTGTGGCCCCTGGACGCTTACCCCCTGGACTGGGTCCACCTGCCCACGGTGAACCACCAGGTCGTGATTGACCAGGTGGTGGGTATGCGGGAGTACCTGGATAGCATCCCCGACCAGGCCGGGAAGCCCATCTGGATCACCGAGGTGAGCCTGCACTGGGGCTTCGATCAGTACGAGATCACCCCTGACGGCCTAAAGGGAGCGGGCCCGTACCAGCAACAGGCGGTGCTGGACTATCTCACCGCCATCTTCAACTGGCTTGATGCCAACAGCGATGCAATGAACATCCAACGGTGGTTCCTGTACAAGACCTACCACGACCTGTACAAGCCCCAACCCGGGGGCTACGCAGGCCTCACCCTCTTTGACGGGCCCAATCCCGGCGCCAGCCTCACCCCCACGGGGCAGCTGTTTCGACGTCGCGTCCTGGGCCTCCCGTGAGGCTCGTGGCCGGCCTTGGCACGCCCCCTGCCCTCTGCCACACTAGATGTGCCCTTTTGGAGAAGTCGATCAGGTCTGTGCGGTTGTTATGACTACATCGGTGGATGTGGTTCTCCCTGTTCTCAACGAGGAGCGTGACCTGCCCCGCTCGGTGGCCACACTCCACCAGTTTCTTACCGACCGGTGTCACGACCGGTGGCGCATCGTCATCGCCGACAACGGCTCCACCGACAACACCCTGGCCGTTTCCCAGCAGCTCAGCCGGCAATACCCCCACGTCGCCTTCATTCACCTGGAGCAGCGTGGGCGAGGTCGGGCTCTCAAGCGTGCCTGGCTGGAAAGCACCGCCGACATCGTGAGCTACATGGACGTGGACCTCTCCACCGACCTCCAGACGTTCCCTCAACTCATCGCCGCCATCCGCGACGAGGGGTATGACCTGGCGGTGGGCTCACGCCTGGCCAAAGGCGCCCAGGTGGCAAATCGCACCTTGAAGCGGGAGATACTCTCCAGGGGCTACAACCTCATCATCCGCGCCGTGTTCTTCACCCGCTTCAGCGATGCCCAGTGCGGGTTCAAAGCCATAAGCCGCCGCGCCGCCCAGCGACTCCTGCCCCTGGTGCAGGATAATGGCTGGTTCCTGGACACGGAGCTCCTGATCCTGGCCGAGAGACGGGGTTTCCGCATCAAGGACGTCCCCGCCCACTGGACCGACGACCCCGACACCCGCGTGCGGGTCTGGCGGACGGTGATGGGCGACCTCCGAGGCCTCCTTCGCCTCCGCGTTGGGGGCATTCCCCATCTCCCCCAGGAACCCCAGGAGACTAGCGGACCCTCCTCCTAACGGCCACCGCCCAGACCGAGGCCGCCTCCACAGCCGAAAACCTAGGCCCTGGACACGTTTCCGTCCGGTTCCTGTAATGTGTTTTCCTTGACACTCCACCACGCCCCCAGTACTATGAGACAGGAGCCGCTCTTTACCATCTTGCGATGCGACGGAAAGAAAGGTGGGGACTTTTGGATATCCTAACCATTCTCGCCGTCCTCGCGGCTTTGATTGTTGGAGGGGTGGCGGGCTACGTAGGAAGCACGGTAGGGATTGCAAGAAAGGGAAAGTCGGCCAGGGAACAGGCGGCGAGCACACTAGCCGAGGTGGGGGAGCAAACCAAAACTCTCCTCCTGACGGCTCGTGAAGAGGCTCTGAAGACCCGGGCGACGGCAGAGGCCGAAGCCCAGGAACTCCGCCAAGAGCTCTTGAGGTTGGAGCGACGGCTCCACAGTCGAGAGGAAAGCCTGGAGGGGCGCAACAACAACCTGGAACGGCGTGAGCGGTCCCTCGGCCAAGGGGAAGAGGAGCTCAAGGTCCGGCAACAGGAGATTGAGCAGCTCAAGGAACGGCAGCAGAGGGAGCTGGAGAGACTGGCAGGCTTGACCGGCCAGGAGGCGAGAGAGTTGGTTCTCCGCACCACTGAAGCCCAGATGGAGCATGAGCTGGCGCGCAGGTCCCGCGACATGGAGCAGCGAGCCAAGGAAGAGGCTGTTGGGACGGCTCGCAGAATCACCGTCCTGGCTATCCACCGTCTTGCTTCCGATGTAGTTTCCGACCATAGCGTCACCACCGTCCCCCTCCCCAGCGACGAGATGAAGGGTCGCTTGATAGGCCGCGAAGGACGAAACATTCGAGCGTTAGAGGCAGCGACTGGAGTAGACCTGATTGTTGACGACACGCCGGAGGCGGTCACCATCTCCTGCTTTGACCCCCTGCGGCGAGAGGTGGCCCGGCTTGCTCTGACCCGCCTCATCCAGGACGGGCGTATTCATCCTGCCCGTATCGAAGAGGCCGTCGAGAAATCCAAGAAAGAGCTGGAGGAGACCCTCTGGAACGAGGGCCAGCAGGCGGTCCTGGACGCCGGCGTCAAGGGCCTGAACCCCGAGCTCATCAAGCTCCTGGGACGGTTAAAGTTCCGCTACAGCTACGGGGAGAACGTACTCCAACACTCGGTGGAGGTCGCTCTCCTGGCAGGGATGCTCGCGGCGGAGGTAGGGGCGGACATACAGATAACAAAAGCCGGCGCCCTGCTGCACGACATCGGCAAAGCCCTCACCCATGAGGTGGAGGGCCCCCACGCCGAGATCGGGGGCGAGGTGGCCCACAAGTACGGGATCTCCGACGCCGTGCGCCGCGCCGTGGAGGAGCACCACAACGACGAGATGGGCTCCATCGAAGCCTTCCTGGTGTCCGCGGCAGATGCCATCAGCGCCGCCCGCCCCGGCGCCCGCAGGGACACCCTGGAGCACTACATCCAGCGCCTGGAGGCCCTGGAAAACGTGGCCAAGAGCTTCCCGGGTGTGGAGAAGGTGTTCGCCATCCAGGCCGGCCGGGAAGTGCGCATCATGGTCAAACCCGAGATGGTGGACGACGTGGGCGCCAGCAAGCTCGCCCGAGACATCGTCCGCAAGATCGAAGAGGACCTGGTCTTCCCCGGACAGATTAAAGTCATGGTCGTTCGAGAGACTCGTTCGACCGAGTACGCCCGGTAGCGCGGCGGAGGGGCCGCTTGCGCATTCTGATGGTTGGAGACATCGTAGGCAGGCCTGGGAGGAGAGCCATGCGAGCCCTCCTTCCGGGCCTGCGCGTTTCTAACGCCCTCGACATGGTGATAGCCAACGGGGAGAACGCCTCGGGCGGGTTCGGCCTGACGCCGGAAACAGCCGAGGAGATCTTCGACCAGGGCGTTGACGTCATCACCTCAGGCAACCACATCTGGGACCAGAAGGAGATCGTTCCTATCCTGGAGGAGGAGGTGCTGCCCATACTGCGGCCCCTCAACTACCCCCAGGGCGCCCCGGGAAGAGGGTTCCTGGTCTGGAAAGACGTGCTGGTGGTCAACCTCATGGGGCGCACCTTCATGCAGGCGTTGGACTGCCCCTTCCACGCCATGGACAAGCTCCTCGCCGAGCTCAACCCCCGGCCCAAGGCCATCGTCGTGGACTTCCACGCCGAGGCCACCTCCGAGATGGGGGCCATGGGCTGGTACCTGGACGGTCGTGTCAGCGCCGTCCTGGGCACCCACACCCACGTGGGGACCGTTGACGCCCGCGTCCTGCCCAGGGGCACGGCCTTCGTCAGCGATGTGGGCATGGTGGGGGCCATCAACTCCGTCATCGGGAGCGACCCCGAGGACGTCATCTTCCGCTTCCTCACGCAGCAGCCCCGGCGCCTCAACGTGGCCTCCGGGGGACCGCTGCGCCTTAACTCGGTCCTAATGGAGATAGACCAGGCCACGGGAAAAGCCCTGAGCATCGAGCGGGTCGACCGGGAGGTGAAGGAGTGACCGTCCTGGCGGACCTCCACCTCCACACCACGGCCTCCGACGGTCGTCTCGCCCCCAGGCAACTGGTCCATCTGGCAGCACGGCGCGGGCTGCGGGTCATCGCCATCACCGACCATGACAACACCGCCGGCCTGGAGGAGGCCTTCCAGACGGCCACGGCCTACCCGAACCTCACCATCATCCCGGGCATTGAGTTGAGCACCGACATCCCGGGCAGCGAGATCCACGTTCTTGGCTACTGGCTGAACGTGGAGGACCCGGCCTTCCAGTCCACCCTGGCCCGCTTCCGCGAGGGAAGGGAGGGCCGCGCCCGCCAGATGGTCCAAAAGCTGGCGGCCATGGGGTTTCCCCTGGAGTGGGAGCGCGTAGGCCAGCTTGCCGAGGGCTCCATTGGCCGCCCCCACATCGCCTTCGCCATGATGGAAAAAGGGTACATCTCCCAACCCCAGGAGGCCTTCGAGCGGTACATTGGACGCAACGGCCCGGCCTACGTGGAGCGGGAGAAGTTGACGCCCGAAGAGGCCATCCAGCTCATTCGGCAGACGGGCGGTGTCGCTGCCCTAGCCCACCCCCGGGAGGTGGGAAACTGGCAAGGCGTGCTGCCGGGTCTGGTGAAGGCTGGGCTCGCGGGGATGGAGGTGTACTACAAGGCCTACCCCGCCGACCTGGTGGCGGCGCTGAAGGGGCAGGCCAAGGCCCTGGGGCTCATGGCCCTGGGCGGCACCGACTACCACGCCTTCCAAACCCCCGACGAGGTGGAGCCTGGCGCCGCAGGGCCACCCATGGAAGAGGTAGAGCGACTTCTGTCCCTGGCGCCCAGCCGCCGCGGGGTGTGAACCGCCACTACCGGTTGCGCTCATCCTTCGACAGGCTCAGGATGAGCGGCCTTTGCATCCTCTTGTAGTGGCGATTCATGAATCGCCACTACGTTTGCAGCAGGTGGGTAAGAGCCCTCACCCCCATCCTGACCTTCCCCCATCGAGGGGGAAGGAATCCTCTCCCCCCTTGTGGGGGAGAGTCAGAGAGGGGGGCCCCTGGCCGAAACCTAAGCGTCTGCCGGCAATCACCTGTCGTAGCGTGGGTGCAGGGAAGACCCTGCCTGCCTTGACACCCTCCCCTGGCGCAAGCTAGGATAGAAAAGCGGGGCCGAGGTAGCTCAGGTGGTAGAGCACGGCACTGAAAATGCCGGTGTCGCCGGTTCGACTCCGGCCCTCGGCACCAGCGACCTGTCCGATGTGCCCCTACGAGCGCGAGTGGCTCAGTGGTAGAGCATCTCCTTGCCAAGGAGAGGGTCGGGGGTTCGAATCCCCTCTCGCGCTCCATCTTTGCTCCTATGGGCGTCGTGCTCCGATTGGGGTGCGAACCCCCGACTGGTGTAACGGGGCCTTCGGCCTTCGCTACGCCGATCACCACTCCTATGGATGCGCCGCTCCGATTGTCATACGGAGCCTATCGTGCCTGCGCACTCCATAATCACCCTGGTCCCCGCGCCGAAGTGGCGGAATGGTAGACGCGACGGTCTCAAAAACCGTTGGGGGGCAACTCCCGTGTCGGTTCGACTCCGACCTTCGGCACCACGCCCCTTTGAATAGGCGCAATCGTATCTAAAAAGAGGCCCCTGGCTCATCACCAGGGGCTTTTTGCTAACGGATTGCTAACGGCGCTCCGCTGTCAGCGTCAACGCGCCTGCTTCGCCCTGGCCCTGTCCATCGCGGTGGCAAAGGCGTTGGCCTGTTTCTTCCCCTGGCCCGGCAGGACGTGGGCGTAGAGATCGGCAGTAGTGGCGATGCTGCCATGCCCAAGGCGGCAGGACACCTCAAAGAGGCTTTCGTTGGCAGCAAAAAGAATCGTTGCGTGACTGTGACGGAGAGCATGGGATTTTTGCTTGCCAAGTCCGCTTTGCTGGGCTAGAGATTGGAAGGCCCGGGTGAGCTGCATCGGGTTGATAGGCTTGCCCCAGTGCATTAACAAAGACTAGGCCCTGGTCCTGGTAGGCGCCCTCCGCTCCCATCTTCTCCAGAACTTGCATCCCCTGATGCGCTCGCAGGACTTCAACCGTCCGAGCGTCCAGGTCTACGACACGCCGCCCGTTGCGAGTTTTTGGCGGCTCCATGACTAGGTCCATCTTTGCCCGCCCCAGTGACCGAGTGATGCTTATGGTGCCCGATTCCAGGTCTACGGACCCCCAGGCCAGGCCCAGAATCTCTCCCCAACGTGCGCCAGTGTAGGCGGCCAGGTGCAAAGCGGCGAACATGGGATGCTCCTGGGCTTCTGCCAAGGCCAACAAGTGCATAATGGCGTCCACATCCGGCGGTGTGATCTCTGGGTTATCAATCCGGGGCGCTGGCGTCGCGTCAATGGGGTTGCGCGCCAAGAGGTCGTCCTGCATGGCCACCTTCAGCGCGCCATGTAGGACGTTGCGCGCTAGGGCTACTCCCGCAGGGGGCACGGCGTTATGGGTGAGGAACATGCGGGACTTGGAGCCGGAGTCTAAAGGGATGCTGGAAGAGGCGAAGGTGATAGCGCCGCAGCGGGTGGAGGAGCTGGCGGGCCTGCTCCAGGGCTTCACCTTTGCCCAGCAGCAATACTTGGCCAGCTTCACCCGTTACGCGACCAAGGCCGAGGCGTGTCGAGTGCTGGGGATCAGCATGAACAGCGTGAAGACGTGACGCTCCACCTTGCCAGGGTTCCGACAAGCGGAGGCACAGATACAGGAGTCCTTGCCAAGCATCCGACGGGAGCTAGCTCGGGCCACCTTCCTTAGTGCCGCCCCCGCTGTAGCTGCCGACCAGGTCCGCCTGGCACTTCAGGAGGACGCGGCCATGACG
This sequence comes from Dehalococcoidia bacterium, assembly GCA_009692865.1. Classification (GTDB taxonomy): domain Bacteria; phylum Chloroflexota; class Dehalococcoidia; order Lucifugimonadales; genus SHYH01. Next base: position 14,543 of record SHYH01000017.1, on the reverse strand, counting down.
GACCGCCAGCGGGTAGTGAAGCAACAGGCTGCCCAGGTCGTGCTCAAGGGGGCTGGTGTAGACGAGCCGCCAGAGGGGGCTGGGCTGTCTGATGGGGAGGAGCGATTGGACCTGCTGGCCATACGCCTCTGGCGCTCCAAGAAGGGCGCCTAGGGCCTAGGGCTGCCAAATCCCCCTCGGTCTCGGTGGTGGAGGCCCCGATTATGGCACACAGTCCCGCTCACGCGGGATCAAAGAGAGAGCGTGAACAGGGGGGAGGCCCAGGCAGCTAACAGCATCCTAAGGGCCAAGTGGCTTGGCTCCCGCGGTTAGTTACTTGGTGGCTGGGACAACGTTAGCGCACCTGTGCGGCGTGGGTGTGGGTGTGGCTGTAGGCCAGGGTATAGGGCTGGAAGTTGGGTGGGACGCCTGCCAGGTGGCCCACAGGCCCAGCGGGTTGTCAGCGGCTACCCTGGTGGCCTCAGAGGGGGGGGGGGGGACCGTCGCTCTCCCGATGGCATTGCGGCCCCGTTTCCGCCCTTGCCCACCTTGACGTAGGTGCATTATAGTTGGGGAGGCGATGCCCGGTAGTGTAGCGGTAGCACGTCAGCCTTTGGAGCTGAAGTCCCTGGTTCGAATCCAGGCCGGGCAGCCATTACAATCCAATATGGGTGGAAAAAGGATGAACATGCCTGAAATCGCTGACTTGCCCCGTTGGTTTGTTCAGCAACTCAATGAGGCCTTAGCGGACTCTAAGTTAATTTCCCCTCGATTCTACAACTCATTTGCATACACAACGACGGGCCAAAACCTCTGTCATCCAAGAACCCTAGGCCTGCTAGTCAGGATCTGTTGGTCGCTGCCGGACGTCGCTGCTGTCGACGTCGATGTGCATTATAACCTTGGCTCGGGAGTCAAGTTTCAGCCCGATGTCGTTGCGGTTGGGCAAGGAGGAGTGCCACTCTTAATCATCGACTTCGAAAGTCCCAACTCCAGTGACGACCGGGTGCCTAGCAAAGACGTTGACGCATATTTACAGTGGAGTAAGAAAAAGAACATCACTCCCCGATACTTTATCCTGACCTCTTTGCCGCGTGTGGTTCCGTCAGAACCTCCCCGAACTAGAACCTCTTCAGGCCCCAAACGGACTTTCCTCAAGAGACCCCCCTCATGGGAATTGCGCTACTACTCCCCTGGATGGACAAACGAATCGCACGTCGACTGTAAAGAGGATATCCTGAATTCGCCCTTTAAACATTGGTGTGAGTCATGCCTCGCTTCAAGGTCCTATCGCGATCAGATGTTCCGCTTGATGGAACAACAGCCTGCGTCCAGGGGGTTGCCTATATCCTTCGTGAACCTCGATGGCGCACGGGCAGAACTGATAGACCTTGGGCTGCGAGTGGGGCAAATGGGCTAGCCGTTGGTTACCCTCTTTATTTCCCTGGCCAGGATCAAACGGTAGTAATCGAAGGCTCAGCCCAAGAGTCCCTGTTCCATCGCAGCCCTGGCAGCCTAGAGCCATAAGCCATCCAAGCTAACACCCCAGGCAGCCACCATGCCCGGCCCCATCACCTGCCCTCGCGCCGTCGTCGTCTCCTCCCAACGCCCCCTTTGCGAGGAGCACCTTCAGGAGTTCGACCGGCACCAGACCATCCATTGGCAACGGCCCGTGAAGCTGGTAAAGTGTGAGGCCTAGTCTCACCCCTACCAATGAGCCGCCCCTGAACCAGAAGGCCACGAAGCTGCTGCAAGAGATAATGTCAGCCCACATGGAGGCCGTGGAGAAGGCCATCTCCCTCACCAACCAGGACCTGGACAGGCGGGTGCCCTCCTTCGGGAGCCGAGAAACCCCGGCGAGGAATAGCCTGTACAACATGGTGGCCCACCCCAAAGAGCACGCCATTCACATCACCAAGATCCTTCAAGAGACGCACGCCCCTAACGCCAGCCCTACCGAGTCCCAAATGATCTTGGCCGCCGTATGGCAGTCCATGGCGGAGATCATGACCGTCTGCGATCGTCTGCAGGACGCGGACCTGGAGCGAACCCTGGAGGGCGAGACCATCCAGGGCGTGTTGGAGCACGTCAGGGACTCCTACATCTCCTACGCAAACCGGATCGCGGGGGGGGGGACGAAGGCGTAGGACCGCCTGCCGCCAACCCTACCAACGGGGCTCCCTGCCCAGACAAAAGGGCCCAACGGCCTTCCCTTGACACCTTGTGTCTGAGATGGGATTATTAGGATGCTCACTGGGTAAGCTCGAGACCCGATAAAGGAGAGCCACGCGTGGCCTATCACAGCATCACCCTCGAGAAACACCGGCACGTCGCCCACATCACGTTGGCCAAGCCCGATGCGGGGAACACCGTTGACCTTCAGATGGCTACGGAACTGCGGGAGGCCTGCCAGGAGGTGCAAGACGATGATCAGGTAAGGGTGGCGGTGCTCCAGGCAAAGGGGAAAGACTTTTGCCGTGGCTCATCCCTCGCGTTGCCCTCCCCTGACGGGGCCACCGTCGACGACGTGAGGCAGGCGCTCCAGAGCCACCGGGTTGCCTCGGCTCTGGCCAGCATCACCAAGCCCGTCATTGCCTCCCTTCAGGGCGACACGTTGGACCAAGGGCTGGAGATGGCCCTGGCCTGTGACGTCCGCATCGCCGCCGTAGGCATCCGCTTGGGGTTCCCCGGCGCACCCCAGGGCGTGCTTCCCTGGGACGGCGGCAGCCAGCGGCTCCTGCGGGTGGCCGGCATCTCAAGGGCCATGGAGCTCCTTCTGACCGGGCGGCTCATTGACACCGACGAGGCCCACGCTGTGGGGCTGGTCAACACCATCGTCAACCCCCAAGACCTATCGGCTCGGGTAGAGCAGGCGGCAGCGACCATCGCCCAGGCCGCGCCCGTCGCCGCCCGGCATGCCAAGGAGACGGTGCGCCGTGGCCTGGATATGCCCCTGCGAGAGGGGCTGCGTATGGAGTCGGACCTGTACCTGCTCCTCTTCACCACCGCCGATCGCGCCGAAGGCATTCGCTCTTTCCTAGAGCGACGCTCGGCCACCTACCGGGGAGAATAAAGGAACTGTCCTGTGACTAGCAACTTTGAGACCCTCCTTTACGAAAAGGAAGGCGCCATAGCGCGGGTGACCCTCAACCGCCCCGAGGTCATCAACGCCTATAACATCCAGATGCGGGACGAGCTGTATCAGGTCCTGCAGGCGGTGAAGGACGATCCCGAGGTTGGCGCCATACTCCTTCGCGGCGCCGGTGACAAGGGCTTCTGCGCCGGGGCGGACCTGACAGAGTTTGGGACCACTCCCTCCCAGGCCGTCGCCCGGCAAGTGCGCTGGGACCGGGACGTCTGGGAACGGTTCCTGGATATCCAGAAACCGCTGGTGTGCGCCCTACACGGCTACGTCATGGGCTCGGGCCTGGAAATGGCCCTGCTGTGCGACCTCCGCATCGCCTCCGAGGATGCCGTCTTCGCCCTTCCCGAGGTGAGCCTGGGGTTGATCCCCGCCGCCGGGGGCACCCAGACCCTGGGCCGGGCCATTGGCCTCTCCACCACCCTGGAAACGCTGCTCCTCAGCCGGCGCATCGGTGCCAACGAGGCCCTACGCATCGGCCTGGTGCACCGGGTGGTGCAGCGGGCCAACCTGGACCGGGACGCCGCCGCCCTGGCCGGGGAGCTTCTGAAGCGGGACCCCGCCATGGTCCGAGGCGTCAAAGAGGCCCTCAGGCGCGGCGCAGGCGTACCCCTTGACCAGGGCCTCGAGCTAGAGGAGCAGTTGGGGCTTCAAGCCTGGCGGGAGCGAAAGCCTCAGCCGTCCGCCTCGTCCTAGCAAGAAGACCGGCCCATGAATCGCCCATGAGCCCTCAGGATTCCACGGATAGCAAACTCAAAAGAGGATACGAGGGCAAACGCGATGAACACCAGTGAATTCCTTACCGTTACGGCTGCCATTGTTCCCGACCGGAATGCCATCATCTTCGATGCCAAGCACATCACCTTTGGCCAGATGATGGAGCGGGTGAATCGCCTGGCCAACGCCCTGGCCGACCTGGGGGTGGGCCCTGGAGACCGGGTGGCGACCATGCAGGTCAACTGCAACGAGTACGTCGAGTCTTACTTCGCCGTCGCCAAGCTGGACGCCGTCTTCGTGCCCATCAACTTCCGCGCTCGGGCCGACGAGCTGACCTTCATGCTCAACGATTCGGGCACCAAGGCCCTCTTGGTGGGCCAGCGGTACCTGGATATGGTGACCTCCATCAAACCCAGCCTTACCTCCTTGCAGACGGCCATCTCCCTGGAGGCGGCCCGCCCGGGGTTCCCCGCCTACGATGACCTGCTGGCCAAGGCCTCCGACGAAGAGCGCTTTCCCACAGGGGAAGAGGACGACCTGACCATCATCATGTTCACGGCTGGGACCACCGGCACCCCCAAGGGCGTGATGCTCTCTCACAACAGCTTCACCTCCTACATCCTGAACAACGTGGACCCTGTAGACCTGGACAGCGAGGAAAAGAACATCCTCACCGTGCCGCTCCACCACATCGCCGGCATCCAGGCGGTGATGGCCGCCATCTACGGGGGGCGCACCCTGGTCCTGCAGCGCCAGTTCGAGGAGGAGGAGTGGATGCGTCTGGTGCAAGACGAGCAGGTCAACCGGGCCATGATGGTGCCCACCATGCTGAAGCGGCTCATGGACCACGCCAAGTTCAAGGAGTACAACCTCTCCAGTCTGCAAGTGATCACCTACGGCGCCGCCCCCATGCCCCTCGTGATCATCCAGCAGGCCATCAAGGTGTTCCCCGACACCCGCTTCATCAACGCCTTCGGGCAGACGGAGACCGCCTCCACCATCACCATGCTGCCACCCGAGGATCACAACATCCGTGAGGGGGAAGCGGACTACGAGAAGAAGCTCAAGCGCCTCTCCTCCATTGGCAAGCCCCTCCCCGACGTCGAGGTCCTCATCGTCGACGAGGACGGCAAGAAGACGGCGGTGGGCGTCTCCGGTGAGATCGTGGCCCGGGGGTCGCGCCTCATGAAGGGCTACTGGAACCGGGAGGAGGCCACCAAGGAGACCCTCCGGGGAGGATGGCTCTACACCGGGGACCTGGGATACTTCGATGCGGACGGGTACATCTTCCTGTCAGGCCGCGCCAAGGACTTCATCAAACGCGGCGGCGAGATGGTGGCCCCTGAGGAGGTGGAGCAGATCCTCCACTCGCACCCTTCCATAGATGAAGCCGCCATCATCGGCGTCCCCGACGTGGAGTGGGGCGAGCGCATCCTCGCGGTGGCGGTGAAGAAGCCCGGCAAGGAGGTGACGGAGCAGGAGCTCATTGATTTCTGCCGTCCCCACATGGCCGGTTTCAAGCGACCCGAAAAGGTGGTCTTTGTGAAAGAGCTGCCCCGCAACCCCATGGGCAAGGTGCTGAAGAGGGAGCTGCGGCAGCAGTACCCAGGCCCCCTGGAAACCATCTAGCCAGGGCCCCGTCCCTGAAATTCCCTGAAAATGTCGTTGCGAGGCCAGAGGAACGAGGGCCGTGGCAATCTGGGGTCGGGGTGGCAAGGCGCCATCGCCCTGCCGGCAGCCTCCCACCGCCAGATTGCTTCATTGGCTCCGCCTCCTCGCAATGATAATTTTGGAACGTTCTTCTGAGTCAACACACTAGGCCCCCAAGGCTACAACCCCCCTTCCCTTCCACCGAGAGATGGAGCAAGGGACACTCCATCTCTCGGTGTTTTGGAGGTAGAAAGACGCCCAGACCCATTTACAGAAGCCGCAAAAGGGACTATGCTGAGAAAGGCTGAGAGAGCAGGCGGGACTGCCCGTATTTTCTCAGCTTTTTGTGTTCTGGGAGGTGATTGCCATGACACTCCGTGAGACGTATCTCACCCCTAAAACCCTCAAGCGCCTTGAGGAGGAGCTGGAGTCGTTGCGGCGTCAGAAGCGGCAGGAGGTGGCGGACCGCATTCAGCGGGCCAAAGAGGTGGGCGGGACCGTAGACAACGCCGAGTACGACGACGCCAAGAACGAGCAGTCCTTCATCGAGGGCAGGATCCAAGACCTGGAGTGGAAGCTCCACCAGGTCAAGCTGATTCCCGCGCACACGTCCTCTAAAGGCGTAGTCAAGGTGGGCTCCCACGTGGTGGTGGAAGACGAGCACAAGAAGCGCCAAGAGTACACTATTGTCGGCGTGGACGACGCAGACCCGCTTGCCGGCAAGATCTCTCACGAATCGCCCGTGGGAAAGGCGCTGCTGACCCACCACGTGAGCGAGTTGGTCCAAGTGGGCACGCCGAGAGGGAACGTAACCCTCAAAATTGTGAAGATCCGCTAATCCTGCGGGGCCAGCACCGCGCCCCTCTTCGAAACGGGGATTCAGTCCCGCAGAAAGCACGCATTGGGTGGCTCTCCAACCATGTCACCCTTCGTCCCGACATGTCGGGACGAAGGGGTCTGCCCGCAGGCCGGACTCTTCGTCGGCCTGCGGCCTCCTCAGAGTGACACGAGTATTGCGGACGAAGCGCCAGCAATGGCTTCAGCCAGGGTTGTTCCGCCTGCCAAAGTCGCCCCATCGCTTGTAGCCACCCTACTGCTGCCCTGAGAAGAGCGCCATGCCACAGCCGGGCGAAGAACTGATCCAGCACCGCAGGGCCAAGCTAGAGGCTCTGCGGCAGCGCTCCATTGACCCCTACCCCCCACGGTACCACCGCTCCCACACCACCGAAGAGGCCCTCGCTCTCCTCACGCAGGCCGAAAAGGACGCGCCCCAGGGCGAGAGCCGACGGACTGAAGGAGTCTCCGTGGCCGGACGCATCACCGCCATGCGCGCCATGGGGAAAGCCGCCTTCCTGGACATACGCGATGGGAGCGGGCGCATCCAGCTACACCTGCGCCGCGATGTCCTGGGAGAAGAGGCCTACCGCCTGTTGGACTCCCTGGACCTGGGAGACTTCCTGGGCGCCGAAGGCCCCCTCTTCCGCACCCGAAAGGGCGAGCCCACCCTGGAGGCCAACCGGCTCACTCTGCTTACGAAATCCCTACGGCCCCTCCCCGAGAAGTGGCACGGCCTCCAGGATGTGGAGCAGCGTTTCCGGCAGCGGTACCTGGACCTCATTGCCAACCCCAAGGTGCGTGAGGTGTTCATCGCCCGCAGCCGCATCATCGCCGCCATCCGCCGTTTCCTGGACGGCCGAGGCTTCCTGGAGGTGGAGACCCCCATCCTGGTGCCCGTGGCCGCCGGGGCCATGGCGCGCCCCTTCGTCACCCGTCACAACGCCCTGGACCGGACCCTCTACCTGCGCATCGCCACGGAGCTGTACCTGAAGCGCCTTATTGTCGGCGGGTTCGACAAGGTGTATGAGATCGGGAGGGTCTTCCGCAACGAGGGCATTGACCAGAACCACAACCCCGACTTCACCCTCCTGGAGAGCTACGAGGCCTACGCCGACTACCGCCACGTGATGGAGATGGTGGAGAGCATGGTCTCCAGCGTGGCCCAAGAGGTGCTGGGCACCCTCCAGATCACCTGGAACGGCGTCCCCATCGACCTCACTCCTCCCTGGCGCCGCCTCTCACTGCTACAGGAGGTGCACAGCCGGACAGGGATGGATATAGGCGACTACCCTGACGCCCCATCGCTTGCGGCCAAAATGCGCTCCCTGGGGATTCCTGTCGAACAGCGGGCCAGCCGGGGGCGACTGCTGGACAAGCTCGTCTCAGCGACGGTGGAGCCCCACCTCACCCAGCCGACCTTTCTCCTGGACTACCCCGTGGAGATGAGCCCCCTGGCCAAGCGCAAGCCAGAGAACCCCGCGCTGGTGGAGCGGTTCGAGGGATTTATCGGAGGACTGGAGATCGCCAACTCCTTCACGGAGCTGAACGACCCCATCGAACAGCGGGAGCGGCTTCAGGAGCAGGAGGCCCTGCTGAGAGCGTTCCAGGAGGAGGAGATGGACCGCCTGGACGAGGACTTCCTCCTAGCCCTGGAGCACGGCATGCCGCCCACGGGAGGCCTTGGCATGGGCATTGACCGGCTGGTCATGGTGCTGACGGGCCAGCCCAACCTCCGAGAGGTGATGCTCTTCCCCCAGATGCGGGAGCGGCCCCCGGGGTAAACGTCCTGCAAGGTCCCCCGGCTATTTGATGTGGGGCGCGAGTCCATGCCGATCTGCCCCAGCAATGCGGCAGGTGGCAAGCACCATGCTCACCCAGCAAGCTGACTCAGGAAAACCAGCCTGCTACGCAGGTCCTCCCTTGTTACTGTTACGTTTTCTGCGAGGGCGCTGAGGCGGCGGACCAGCTCACCTACTCCCACAGGGTTGCTCACGATGATGCCCCAGTGGGCACGGTTTGAGTCCGTCCAGTCCTTGTGCAGGGTCACAAAATCAGCAACATCATAGGAGAAGATGGCCCGCTCCTCTTCCACCGCTCGTGCCAACTAGAATTCATCCGTGGCTCCGAGCATGGCTCTCTCGTGGGGCGTTACAACATCAAAGCCTCGGCGCCTTAGAGCCGAGGCTAGTGGAACAGGAATGGTTCTCATCAAGATAGAGCTTGAGGGTGGGGGTGGCAGCGCTACGAGCCATCTTGGGCTACTGCCAGGCCCTCTCCTCGTTGCACTCCAGGAACCCCTCAATCTCCTCCACGTGGTCATAGAAGTAGCTCAGCGCGTCATGGACCTGGCAGTGCCTCAGGTGGGGATAGGCGCTCAAGACACCCTCCACGGTCCCAAAGTGGCGGTACTGGGCCACCACGTAGCGCACGGCGATGCCAGTTCCCACGATGCAAGGCTCCATCCCTGCCGCGGTCTTGCGGTAGCAGATGTACGGATGCTCTGTCTTTATCTCGTTGGTCATGGCTTCCCCTCTGGCTCAGCGTAGCCTTTGAGGATAGCAGCGTCAAGAGCCATTCCCCCCACCACCCGCCTCCTCCCCCTACTTGATGTGGGGCGCGTAGTCCATGCCAATCTGCCCCAGGGCCTTCAGCCGGTCGTACTCCGCCTCTGACAGCTTCAGCACCTGCCGGTACACATAGTCGTTGTCCTCTCCCAGGCGCACCGGGGGCTTCCGCACCGCGAAGGGCGCCTTGGACAGCTTGAAGGTGGTGGTGGGGTACTGGTGGGTCCCCACCTCGGGCGCCGTAATCTCCACGAAGAAGCCGCGCTCCTTCAGATGGGGGTCGGCGTAGGCCATGGGTTCGTGCATCACCGGCCCCACGGGGACGCCCGCGGCCTGGAGGCGGTGGAACAGCTCCAGGTTGTCCTTATCGGCCGTCCAAGCGCCGATGATGGCGTCCGCATCGTCGTGGTGGGCCTGGAGCGCCTGCCAGTCGGCAAACCGCTCGTCCTCAATCAGCTCGGGCTGGCCCATCAGGCGGCAGAGGACGTGCCACTGCTGGAGGTCGCCGATGGAGATGGCGACCCACTCGTCGTCGCCGGAGCACGGGTAGGCCCCCTGGACCAGGTGCGTGTCCCGGTTGCCCGAAGGCCCGGCCACCCGCCCATTCATGGTGTAGTCCATCAGCAACTCCCCCAGGTGGGGCAGGAAGCACTCCCCCATAGAGATGTCCACGTAGCAACCCTTGCCGGTGCGCTCCCGCTGGTGGAGGGCCATGATGGCGGCGATGCCAATGGTGACCCCTGTGGAGGCGTCGGTGGCCACGGAACTGGGCGCCCCCTCCATGTCCATGTCGGGATAGCCCATCACCGAGGCGTGGCCGTAGGGCATTTCGAAATTGCTCCCCATGCCCCGGTAGGTCGCCCAGGGCCCGAACTGGCCAAAGCCGGTGGTCGAGATCATGATGAGGCGAGGGTTCCACTGGCTCAACACTTCATAGGTGGTGCCCAGGCGGGCCATGGAGCCCACGCCGTTGTTCTCGACGAACAGGTCGCTCTGCTCAACGAGGCGGCGGAACACCTCCTTGCCCTCGGGGGTGTTGATGTCCACGGTCATGGAGTGCTTGTTTCGGCCGTGGAGGTTGAAGATCACGCACCGGTTCCAGGGCCGGGGCCCGGGGTCTCGGTCGGGATAGTTGGAGGTGGGCCGCAGGGCCTCCACCGCCTTGTCGGGCCGGGCCGTCTGGCCGCGAGTGAGGGTCGAAAAGATGTTGATCGACTCCACGCGAATCACCTCGGCCCCCATGTCCGCCAGGAACATGGTGCCGTAGGGGCCGGCCCACACAACGGTCATGTCCAACACCCGGAGACCCTCCAGCGGGAGGCGCTTGCGGCCGTTCCGCCGAGCCACCGGTGCGGCCTTGGGAGATGGCTCTTGAGCTTGCCTCGCCGCCCACCCTTGCTTGAGGACCTCCTGGGTATGCTGGCCCAGGGAGGGCGCCGGCCTGCGGACCTGCCACCACTGCCTCGGGCTGTAGATGGGGGACCCCGGATAGCGGAACCTGCCCGCCACGGGGTGCTCCACATCAACAAAGAACTCTCTGGCATCCAGTTGGGGGTTCTTGTCCACCACCTCGCCCAGGTCGTTTACCACCCCCGACTGGATGTCGTGGGCCTGGAGCTCCGCCACCGCCTGGAGCTTGGTGCGCTCCATGAGCCACGGTAGCCAGTAGGTGGCCTCGAACTCGTCCCGCCCGTCGGCGCTCAGCTGTCCCAGGGGCGGCGCGAAGCGGGGATCGTCCAGCAGCTCGGGCACACCCAGCAGGGCCACCGTCCGTGGCCAGTACACACCTCCGCCCGACAAGAGGATGTAGCCATCCTGGGTGGGATGGTACCCCTGAGGGTAGCCCCCCAGCATCTGGCCGCCCGTGCGCCTCCCCCGGCGCCCGTTGTACTGGTACCCAAGAAGGCCTGACATACGACTGTTGACCGAGGCCATCTGGGTCTCCATGATGGAGACGTCCACCTGCTGGCCACCCATGCCGGCATACCTCTCGGCGTACCAGGCGAACAGAGTTGCCATGGCTGCGTTATTTCCCGCCTGGTACTGCAGGTGGTTGCCACCCAGCTTCAGGGGGTACCGGTCGGGCAGGCCCGTGGCGTTCATCTTGCCCCCCGTGGCGAAGAGGGTAAGCTCCGAAGCCAGGTAGTCCCTGTAGGGGCCCGTCTGCCCGTAGTTGGAGACGGAGGTCACCACCAGGTTGGCGTTGATCTTGGAAAGCACCTCGTACCCCAGTCCCAGGCTCTCCATCACCCCAGGGCGGAAGCTCTCCACCAGAATGTCGGCGTCCCTCACCAGCCCCTTCACCACCTCCACCCCCTTGGGTGTCTTGAGGTCCAGCACCATGCTGCGCTTGTTGGTGTTGAGGTGGAGGAAGAGGCCGCTCATCTCGGCGTGGGGGACGTCACCGGGAAAGGGCCCCAGGGCGCGCGACCAGTCCCCAGAGCCGGGGCGCTCGACCTTGATAACATCGGCGCCGAAATCGGCCAGGAGCTTGGTGCAGTAGGGCCCGGCGATGCCGTGGGTCAAGTCGATAACGCGAAGGCCTAAAAGGGGCTGAGGCTCCGTGGGCTCGGGCATGGGAAACCTCCTCTTGGGACGTGGGCTCGGTTGCGGGTTATTCTACCGCTTCCCGCGATACCAACGCAACAGCGAATGGGCTTCTGACAAGGTTCACGAAAAGCGTCCTCACTCAACCTCTTGAGAGGCCTTGTGGATGCATCACCTTCATCGCAACGAGCCAAGACCGTTGGATCTGCCTCGCTTCGTGCTTCCCCCTGCGGCCCGCAGTGCGAAAACCGTCCTTCCGTGGTACAATTTCCTGGGTTCTTGGCAAGAGCTTGCAGCCCATGAGTTTGGAGGACTAAACCACCTTGCGTGCCCTTAACCCCCGGCGTGTCTTTTACGGCTGGTGGATCGTGGCCATCACCCTATTTCTCACAGGCATCGCCTTCGGCCCCCTGCTCTACGGCGCTGGGATCATGATGGTGGCCTTGAAGCGGGATTTCAACTGGAGCCAGAGTTTCCTGTCGCTCCCCTGGACACTGAACCGGGCCGTAGAGGGCGCCCTCCTGGGGCCCATCGATGGCTGGCTTACCAACATCCTGGGACCACGCCGCATGGTCATCATCGGCATTCTGATTCTGGGTGCGGGCCTCATTGGCTTCAGTCTCATTGAGACCCAATGGGGCTACCTCATCGCCGTGGCGACCCTGTGGTTGGGCGCCAACATGGCCCTGGGCATCCCCCTGACCACAGCTATGAACAACTGGTTCATCCGTCGCAGGACCATCGCCATGGCTCTGGGACAGATGGGAGGCAACCTGGGCGGATTTTTGGTGCCGCTGCTGGCCGCAAGCATAGAGGCCTTTGGGTGGCGGACCACCACCTTGTGGGCGGGGATCGGTATCACGGCCATCGCCATTCCCATCGGGATGGCCGTGCGCAACTCCCCTGAGCAGTACGGGCTGCGCCCCGACGGCGACCCCCCGCTGAATCCCCAAGAAAACAGGGCTGATGGACAGGCCACCACCGTTCTCCCACACCCCCAGACAGCCGAGGTGGATTTCACCGCAACCCAGGCCATGAAAACCTGGTCCTTCTGGCTCCTCTCCCTCTCCATGGGGTGCGCCGTGGCGGCCGCCCTGACCGTCATCCTCTACATCGTCCCCGCCCTCGAGCACCAGGGGATCTCCCTGGCGATAGCGAGCACCGTGGTAACAGTCTATACCTTCACCTCGGTGGCGGCCCGCCTGGTGGCGGGATTCCTGGGCGATCGCTACTCCAAGCAGCATGGCATCGCCATCTTCGTCGCTATTCAGGCCCTGGGAGTGCTGGCGGCGGCCCTCATCCCCGGACTGCTGGGAGCCTTCCTCTTCGCCATCCTCTTCGGAATCGGCTTCGGGGGAAGGGGGCCCTTGTACGTAGCCATCCGGGGCGATTACTTCGGGAGGAAAAACTTCGCCACCATCGTAGGAGTCTCCTCCCTCGTCCCCAACCTGACCTTCGCCATCCCCATCGCCGTGGGCTGGTGGTACGACCGGGTGGGGGATTACACCCTGCCCTTCCTCCTCCTGGGAGTGATTAACATGGTAGGGGCCTTCCTGATCCTGTGGGCCAAACCACCGAAGCCGCCGGTCCCGAGCCGGAAGGAGCCCAGCCCGGTAGGCTAGTGGTGCAATCCCATAGGCCCGCTGCGGAAAGCCCGGCCTTTCATGCGCTCGACCCTTCAGTCCTCCATCCGGGTGCTGAACCCGATGAGATGCGTTAGATAAGGGGGTGCCGTAAGAGACATGGAATCTGAGCAGCGCCGAGGCAAGAGCCTCTTCTACCTGACCGTCTTCCCCGACGACTACGAGCCCGAGCGGGAGTATCCAGCCATCATCCTTCTGCACGGCTTCGGCGCCAACATGCAGGACCTGGCCGCGCTCACCCCGTCCATAGACACCAGCGGCTACCTGTACATCTGCCCCAACGCACCCATTGGCGTCAACCTGGGCCCAGGGGCTACTGGTTGGGCCTGGGGAACTCCGGGAGAGAATCGCAACCCCGCGGAGATGCCCCGCACCGAGCGACGGCTGGAGCAGTTGTTTCAGGAGGTCATGGAGGAGTATAAACTAGCCCCAGGCCGCATGGTCCTCCTGGGTTTCTCCCAAGGTGGAGGAATGACCTACCGGTGCGGCTTGGGCCGCCCAGACTTGTTTGCGGGGCTCGTGGCCCTGAGCAGCGGTCTGCCGGACCCCGATGAGATGCGCCTTCGCTTGCCCCCCCAGCGGTCCCAGCCCATCTTCATCGCCCACGGCCTTCAGGACAACATCGAGAGCGCCCAGCGAGCCAAGGCCTTCCTGGAGGGCGAGGGGTACAGCCCTTCCTACCACGAGTACGACATGGGCCACGAGATCACCGAGGAGATGCTGGAGGACCTGGTCCCCTGGCTGAAGCAGGTGCTACCACCCCTTGCGTGAGACGCCCCCAGCGTTTCCCTAAGAGACAAAGAAGAGGGGCTGCTCTTGCGAGCAGCCCCTCTCTTGTCGTCGTTTTGTGCCGCGCGGCTTCCTACTTCTGGCCCTTCTCCTTCTTCCAGAGGGCCTCGAGAATACGACCCGGGGACATGGGCAACACCTCCATCCGCACACCTATCGCCCGGTAGATGGCGTTGGCGATAGCCGCGGGAGGCGGGATGATAGGGGGCTCGCCGATGCCACGTACGCCGAAGGGATGGTTAGCGTTGGGCACCTCCACCATCACCGCGTCAATCATGGGTAAGTCCAGGGAGATGGGCATGCGGTAGTCCAGGAGGCTGGAGTTGGTCATAATGCCCTGCTGATTGTAGTAGTACTCCTCGTTCAGGGCCCAACCGATACCCTGGACCGCGCCGCCCTGGATCTGGCCCTCCGTGTAGCTGGGGTGGATCGCCTGGCCCACATCGTGGATGGCCGTGAACCGCAGGATCTCCACCTTGCCCGTCTCGGGATCCACCTCCACGTCCGCGATGTGCAAGCAGAAGGTCTCGCCCCCAGCCCCACCAGAACGGCGGTTCTGGCCGCTGGACGCAATGGCGCCTCCGGTGGTAGAGAGTTTCCCTGCCAGCTCCTTGAAGGTCATGCTGAGACCGGCATCCCCTTTGCGTCGGAGGACTGCATCAGAGTACTCCACGT
>SHYH01000001.1 GCA_009692865.1 Dehalococcoidia bacterium | reverse complement strand
GTACCGGCTGACCTACACCAACGCGGTTGGAGCCCGCTACAATGTTCAGGTGACGGCCCAGGATGCGGCGGGCAACGCCCGAACTGCGGGTAAAGCCGATGCAACAGCGACCACGGCTGTCCTCTTCCAGGTTGACGGCGGCCTGCTGGCGGTGACCAGTACCACGCCTGCCAACAATGGCGAGGTGTTCACCACCAGCCCCTTCTTTAGCATCGACTGGACGTCCGAGGGCGCCGAGTACACGGGCGACACCCGTAAGAAGGTGACGCTGAGCAAGCTGACCCTGGATGGGATCGATGTACTGACCACGGTGGGGACAAGTGACAACGTGGTGTTCAGTTTGGCCACGAGCGGGCTTGCCTTAGGTGCGCATAAGGTGGTATTCAATGGCGCGGACGAGGCGGGCAACGTTCTTGCCGCCGACGTCACGATCACATTCACTGTGAAGGTGCGGCCCGCCTTCGACGTGACGCTCAACCCGGGCTGGAACCTCGTCTCCATCCCGTCGGACCCGGTGGACCCGGCCATCAACTCTGTGATCTCGGCGACGCACCCTATCACCACCGTGTTGGCCTATGACGCCGCAACCAACACCTGGCTGGTGGCCACCCGGAACGCTACCACCGGCCTGTTCACGGGCACCCTGACCAGCATCACGGCCAAGTGGGCCTTGTGGGTCAACACCACCAGCTTCCAGAAGCTGTCGGTGACCCTGGCGCCCCGCAGTATAGGCGGCGCGCTGCCGCCCACCCTCAAGCTTAAGGGAGGGTGGAACCTGGTGCCTGCAGTGTTCCTCGATCCCTATGCGCCTCCAGCTACAACGCTGGGCGGCTACCTGGCGGGGACTTCCTTCGTCAGGATCTACACCTACAGCACGACGAGCGATGCCTTTGTCCAGAAGGTGTCGGGAGATTCCCTGACAGCTGGAGTAGGCTACATGGTGTTCGTGCCCAAGGATATAGACTTGGCGCCGTAGTCTAGCGGCGCTTGAGCTAAGCTGACTTGAAAGTCCTCCCTCCTTCCCAAAGGAGGGAGGACTGTTTTTGAGAGGTGTTAGCCGCGCGAGGGATCTTTGGGCTCCCACCCTCTAAATGGGGCGGCATGATCCCCCCGCCTTCAGGCGGGCGTGAGAAGAGGAGTTGGCGGGTTTTGTGCAAAGCTGGCGCGTGGGAACTATGATCGGAGGCTGGGTGAAAATGCTGGTGGGGGCGCTCATCCTGGCTGGTATGCTCTTGGGATTCGCTGGCTGTGGCGAGGAGGTAAAGGGCCCGCCGCCGCTGCCGATAATCTACTCAGGCAGCGTGACGGTGACGGGTGCGCCGGTCCCCGAGGGGTTGCGACTCCTGGCGTCGGTGGATGGGTATGAGTCGGCCTCCCTTTCCGTCGAGGGTGGCCGGTACGTGGGCCTGGCCGTGGTCCCTCCTGACGTGAGCTATCTAGGGAAGGAGGTGCGTTTCTTCCTGGTGTCAGGGGATGAGAAGGTCCAGGCGGTGGAGGGGGCCACCTTCAGAACTGGGGGAATGCCCGAGCTGAGAACCCTGGACCTGACCTTCCCGCGTCTGCCTGGGGGGCGCTAGGGCGTGGTGGGCGTTGCATAGAAAGTGGAGGGGCCGTTGTCTGTGTCACCCTGAGCAAAGCGAAGGGTCTAGGGCTGACGAGGATTCTTCGCTTCGTTTAGAATGACATTGTTGTGCATAGGCGGGGTAGCTGAGCCCTTGATCGCTACGAGGGTCACCCAGAGGGTCTCTTCAACGCGCCGCTCCTCGATGAACCCGGCCTGTAGCAAGGCAGCGGCGGCGTCTTGCGCCCGATCCTGAACGATGCCGGAGGCGATGAGGCGACCCCCCGGCCGTAGGACCAGCGCTAACTCCTGTGCCATGCGTATGGTGGCAGCCGAGGAGATGTTGGCGAGGGCGAGGTCGAAGCCGCCAGGGGGCGCGAGAGGGTGGGGTAGGGTGCCGCGGGCGATTCTGATGCCCCGGGCCACCTTGTTGTCCCGGGCGTTCTGGCGGGCTACCTTCAAGGCGTCTGCGTCGATGTCCAAGGCCACCACAGAGCGGGCGCCCAGTTTCACCGCGGCGATGGACAGGATGCCGCTGCCGGCGCCCAGGTCCAGGACCAGATCGCCTGTAACGAGGATCCGATCCAACTCCTGCAGGCACGCGTGCGTCGTGGGGTGGTGCCCTGTGCCAAAGGCCATGCCTGGGTCTATTTGGACAACCGCTTCCAAGGGGCGTGGCTCGTATTGCAGCCACGAAGGCCGGATCACCAGACGGGGGGTGACGTGGAAGACGCGAAGGTCCTTCTTCCACGCCTCTGCCCAATCAGACTCCTGAAGCTCTCGCTCTTGGAGGGGCGGCAGGGGATACAGGAGCCCCACCAGCTTCATGGCCACCTCGATGCGGGCCTTGCGAGAGCGGGTGGTCGCGTTGACGGGGAGATAGGTCTTGAGGGTGACAGGGGCATCAGGGGATGGCGCTTCCCCCTCGTCGGGGTTGTAGCCACCCGGTTCCTCTACAACGACGCCGCCGCTTCCGTAGCGGTGGAAGATGCTGGAGAGGGGCTCCACGAACTCCCTGGGGGTTTCAACGCTGAGCTCAAGCCACTTGGCGGTTTGCAAGGTCGGTTGGGCTAGGGTTCTTTGCCGCCCAAGGCGTCGCGGACACGGTCGAACCAGCTGTCCCTGGCCTCGCCATGGGTCCCGTCGTCCTGGGGATCTCCCAACGTCTGGGCGAGCTCCTCCAGCAGCTGACGCTGGTGGAGGGTGAGACGCTTGGGGATCACTACGTTGGCGACTACCACCAGGTCACCTCGTCCCCCGCGGTGGAGGCGCAGGACGCCCTTGGCCTTGATGCGAAAGGTGGTCCCTGTCTGGGTGCCGGGCGTGAACTTGACCGTTTCGACGTCGCCGTCGAGGGTGGTGATGGTGACGACGTCCCCTAGGGCAGCCTGGGAGATGTTCAGGGGCAGCACGTAGAGGAGGTCGTCGCCCTGGCGACGATAGGACGGATGCGGCTCGACGAGAAGCTCCACGTACAGGTCGCCTGGGCCGCCGCCGTGCAGTCCGGAATCGCCTTCGCCGGTCAGTCGCACCTGGGTGCCGTTTTCTACGCCGCCAGGGATATGGACCTGCAACCGGCGAGTGCCCTGCTCTCGGCCCGCGCCCCTGCAACGGGTGCATGGGGAGGAGACGACGATGCCTTCGCCCTGGCAAACGCTACAGGTGGTAATGTGGGCGAACTGGCCGAAGATGCTCTGCTGGACCCGCCGCACCTGGCCGGTGCCGCGGCAGGCGCCGCAGGTCTTGCCAGTGGTTCCGGGCTCAGCGCTGGCGCCCTGGCACCGTTCGCAGAGGCCCACCCGGGTGACATCGACCTCTTTGGTGGCGCCGAAAACGGCCTCCTGGAAGGAGAGGGTCAGACGAAGGAGCTGGTCGGAACCTTGTTGGGACCTGGCCCCGGCGCGAACACCCACGTCGCCGAAGAAGGCGTCGAAGATGTCCCCGAACCCTGCGAAGGGGTCATGGCCATCGAACCCTCGCGCTGATGCTGCGCCGTTGGCCTTGACCCCCACGTGGCCGAACCGATCGTACAGCCCGCGCTGGTTCGGGTCGGTCAGGATCTGATAGGCCTCGTTGACCTCCATGAACCGCTCGGCGGCGTCGGAGTTCTTGTTGCGGTCGGGGTGGTACTCCAAGGCCTTGCGCCTATAGGCCCGCCGCACCTCCTCCCCGGAGGCGTCGCGCGGGATCTCCAGAAGCTCGTAGTAGTCTTTCTTCTGCTCTTGCATGGGAACTGGGCTCCGGGGGCCGTGGCCCTGGGGCGAAGCGAGCGCGGGAGCCCCCTTGTGTTAGGGATCGGGGCAGCTAGCTACCGTGGGGCTCCTCCAGAAGCTGGCCGACGAGGGCCGACACCGTTTGGACTGCGGCGATGGTGTGGTGGTACTGCATCCTGGTGGGGCCGACGACCCCCAGGGCTCCCGTCGCCTCTCCGGGACGGCCGTATCGGCACACCACGACGCTAAAGGTTTGCAGGGCCTCGTACGGGTTCTCCTTCCCAATAAGGACTGCTACCTCGGCGTTTTCCCACTCCGAGAACACCTTCATCAGGAGGTTACGGTCTTCCAGGACGTCCACGGCTGTCTGGAACCGGTCTCCAGTGGAGAACTCTGGTTGCCTCAGCAGGTGCCGCAGGCCGTGGAGAAACAGGTCTGTGCTACGCTCCTGGTCCTGGCGCTGCAGGATGTGGAGGACCCGCTCACGCACCTGTGTTTCAAAGAGGGATGTACCGAGGGGCCTCTCCTGAATCTCCGCCCTGGTGCGCCCCGCCAGGCTGGCGTTGAGTCGGTTGGCCAGCGCGGCCAGCTGGTCCTGGTTGATCGGTTCGTCCGTGGTCAGGACCTCCTTTCGGAGGGTGGCCTCCTGGAGGACGATGACGAGAAGCGCCAGGTAGCCCTGCAGGTGCACAAGCTCCACATGCCTCAATCGGGACTCGGTGAACCGAGGGGCGGTGACAATGGCTATGTTGCCTACCAGTCCCGCCAGGCTTTCTGCGGCCTCGTTCAGCCTCTCCTCCACGTCCCGGCCGCTTCTCTGGAGGCGCTGCCATAGGGACTCCCTGACCTCGGGCGTCAGGGTGTCTTCGGATGGGGTGGTCTCAACGTAGTAGCGGTACCCCTTTTCCAGGGGGACGCCGCCGGCGGAGGTGTGGAATCGGGTGATGAATCCAGCCTCCTCCAAGCTGGACATGTCGTTGCGGACGGTGGCGGAGCTTACCCCCAGCCCGTGCCTCCGGACCAGGGTCTCCGACCCCACGGGCGCGGCCGTGTCGATGTATTCGCTCACCAGGAACCGGAGCACCGTGCCCCTTCGTTCTGTTAGCATATGGCTGCCTCGTTATTCGAACCTGGCAGGCCTCTTGCCGAACCGCTAGCCACCTTGCCTCGAGGTTAGCATGGGCCTTTCTGGGTGTCAAGCAAAGGCCCTGTCGGCTCACGCGTTGGTTCTTGTCTGCCGAGCCCCGCCGATGCCCTCCAGGGATAACTCATTACCAGTCTGCAGGCCTCTGTTCGAACCTGGGCGCTTCTGGCGGTGCGAAGGCCTCCCGCAAGGGCTGATCTGTTGAGGCCTCGCTGGGGAGCGGGGCGGTCTCCTGGGGCGGTACCTCCTGGGGCCCAGGGGAGCCGACGACGGCCGGTTGGGAGGGCGAGGGCTCCGACGCCGGTGCAGGTTGGGGGGCGCGGGCCCTGCGCAGGGCGTCCTTGAGGGTGAAGAGGCGGTCCACAAGGGTGGAGATCTGACTGGCCGATCCCTTGCTGGAGACCTCCAGCCGCACTTGCCCTGCGCCTACACGGAGGACGAGAGCCCCCTCCTCGGGAAGGGCGAAGAACAGGACAAGGAGCACCGCCCCAGCGCCCGCCAGCACGGCAGCTACCCAGGGGAGGATGACGGGTGTGGGGGGCAGCAGGAGCCACCCGAGGACCCCTGCGACCAGGCCCGCGGCGCCGATGGCAAGGGTGGTTGGGTTCTTGCCGGCGCTCCCCATCTCCAGGGCCGTCACCTCCTCCAGGTCAGCCACCAGGGCCTGCCATCGGCGTCCATCCCGGGCCAGGTAGAAGGCCCGACGGTTGGTCAGAAGGACCAGGGCCTTGTCCCGCATGGCGGAGGTGCTGAGCCCGACGTGCTGCCCCAGGCCAACGACCACTTCCTCCCCCTCCAGGAGGCGGAAGTCCTGAAAGCCCCACGCGCCCAAGTCCATTCAGCTCCCCTCCGTTGATGGTAGCGCGGCACGCACCTTTGAGGCCGTACCCCCTTTCGCCATCATAGCAGACGCCTTCCCGAGGGGGAAACCCGCGGGGGCGCTCATTTTGGCTCGCTCTAGCGGACAGCGGCGGGGCGTGTCCGTACTACCTGGTGCACCGTGAGCAGGCTTTGAGAGTTGATGTTCTTTCGGAGAGGTAATCCCTTCCCAAAGCACTCTCTTCCCTTGATCATCTGCCGGTCTTGGGATGGGTGCAGAGGACGTCGCGCCTTTAACCTTGGCGTTTGTCCTAGATCACCTCCCGTAGCGTGGGTGCAGGGCTTAGCCCTGCCTTCCGAAGACGGTGCGGTACAGGTGGATGAGTCCTTGCTGGCGCCGGGCCCCCAGGACCAGGGGGTTGTCAGCGGGCAGGAGCTGGCGCCGCATCTCCCGGGTGATGGCGTTCTCCTGAAGGAGGGGCATTTGGTGGTGGATCTCCAGGGCGCGGGCCTCCATCCAGGCGGCGCCCGTGATGCCTCCCTTGGCGTGGAAGAAGGGGAGGAGCACGTTCACCAGGATGTCTTTCGCCCTACCCTCTCCGATGAAGGCTGGGGCTCGTTGGCCCTGGCGCGGCTCGCCATACCCGATGCCTGGGGCAGGCGCCCGCAGGTGCTTCGTAAGGCGGGCGCACCCCCTCTCCTCCTGGAGGAGCGCCTGCATGCCCGTGGCCAGGCCGTGCTCCAGGTGGGGGAGAAGGAGGACGGCCGCCCCCAAGAGCCGACGCAGGGGGTGGTTCTCGGGCCTCACCCGGAAGAGCACCCATGGGATAGGGGCAGGCTGCTGGAGCGCCTCCGGCCACCGGTCCGCCAGGCGCCTGACGTGCTCCTGAAGATCTCCGGAGGGTCCGCTGCCCTTCTCCGGTATGTCCGAGGGGAGGAACCGGCCCTTCCCAGAAGCAGCGCCTCTAAGAGCCCCTTTCGGCCCCCTTGGGGCACGGCGATGGCCTCCCGACGCAAGGGCCTGCCAGGGAAGGAGGGACGCCAGGGCTAGGAAGGGCTCCTGGTTCTGGCTGTACCCAAGGGCCTTCAGGAGGGACTCGTAGAGCACCTGGTCCGTCTCACACTATGCCATCTCCCGCCCGAAACGGTGGCTCCTGGCGAAAAACCGCTGGTCTCCGGCGCGGTCCAGGAGGCGTCCCACCTCCTCCTCAGGCATGCCTTGGCGCCAGGCCAGGAGCGTTGTCCCCCTCTGATCCCTGGAGGAGGCAGATTGGGCCTTTGCCCTGGGACTCCCACGGGTCTTCGCCGGTCCCAGAGCTACCACTGGCGCCGTTCCACCGGCCTGTAGAAGGGTATGCGCCCTTCTGGGAATAGAGGACGACGTGGAGGATGACTCCGTTGTATCGGGGGTCCCGGTGGTGGCCGTGGGTCCGCCATCCCCGTTGGTCCACGTGGGCCTCCACATCCCCTTGGAGGAGCCCTCCCCGCTGGGTCACCACCAGGGCGTCCTTGAAGTCGGGTCCGGCTTCTGATCTGGGGCGTCCTGGGTAGAGGACCTGAAGCCGCTCTCCGTCGGTGGTCCTCAATGACCGGGAGCGCACCGCCTGGCTGTTCCACAGGCGGGCAACCTCCGCCTCCTTGGGGGCTGCCCTCTTGTGTTTATCTGGAACCGTGTTGCTCATGGCGGCGAACACCCTGTTGAGTGTTTCAGGTTCTTTTGGAGAGGGCTGGGGAACCCTTTCTTGCAAGAAAGGGTTCCCCAGAGGTCCCTCCCAAACAACTTTCAGCCATTCCTTTTGCCAGGAGGCTGATTGTGGATCTTGCCCTAGGCTTCAGGGGTCGCCGCGGGGGCTCCGGCGCTGGGTCCTGGGCCTGGTAAGGAAAGCGGGCCCGCTCGGCGATGATGGCCAAGAGGGTCCGGGAGGCGCCCCGGGGTTGGTAGAGGCCCGTTTCCCACTCGCTGATGGTCTGCTGGCGTATCCCCAGTTCCTGGGCAAAATGGGTCTGGGTCACTCCCAGGTGTCGCCGTAGGGCCCTGACACGGGCCCCGTCCCACGGGAGGTAGGTTGGCCCTTTTCTGCGCTTTGCCACAACCATACAGTATCCGATTCCGTGTAACCAATCAAGTAGGCTGTTGTTCTCCCTCCAGGGGAGGAGTAGACTTCCAAGCTATGGAGCAGTCCCCTCACCTTACGGTCTATCAGCGGCCCGCCCTCCATCGAGGGGTGTTAGTGGTGGCCTTCTCTGGGTGGCCTGATGCCGGCGAGTCGGCCACAGCGGCCGTGCGCTACCTCACCCGCTCCCTCCCGGCCACCCTCTGCGCCTCCTTCGACCCCGAGGAGTTCTACAATTTCACCCAGGATCGGCCAACGTCGGCGGTCACCGAGAGCGGCGAGCGGACCGTTCGGTGGCCTGCCAACGAGTTCTACTTCTGGAAGAACACCAAGGGAGGGGCGGATCTGCTTCTCTTCCTGGGCGTCGAGCCTCACCTCAAGTGGCGGACCTTCACCCGCACCCTGCTGGGGTACGCCGAGGCCTGCGATGCTCGGGTCCTGGTGACCCTGGGGGCCCTCCTCAACGCCGTGCCCCACACTCGGGCCCCTCGCATCACCGGCAGGACCAACGACCCTGAGCTGAGCCGACGGCTGGAGGCCCAGGGGATCCTCCAGTCGGGGAGCGGCGTGTTCCAGGGCCCCACCAGCGTCCATTCCGTCCTCTACGATGCCCTTCGGGGCACGCCCTGGACTTGGGCTAGCCTGTGGGGCCACGCCTCCCACTACCTGCCCCAGGTGCCGAATCCCCTGGTGAGCAACAGCCTCTTGCAGCGGCTGGGCAGGACGCTGGATATCGATCTGGACCTGAGAGAGATGCAGGAGTCGGTCAACGTCTTTCGTGAAGAGATGGAGAAGCTGCTGGCACGAAACCGAGACCTCCGCACCTACGTGCGACAGCTGGAGGAGCAGTACGTGGCGCCCTCGGCCTCCGCTCCCGAGCCCATGCCCAACGCCGAGGACCTGGTTCGGGACATGGAGGAGTTCCTGAAACGCCAGCGTGATGAGGGCCCTGGGGGCCAGGGGTCCTAGCAGGTTGAGGAAGACGTTGAGGGTGGGAGATTCTTTCGGAGAGGTCAGGGGAACTCTTTCCAAAGAACTTTCCCCCTTTGCTCGTCCTAGTTGGCTGTCTTGGGACTTAACCCAAGTACTAGTCTGGGGAGCTTCCCAGCAACTCTCCCTGTAGGTGACCGCTCGTATCAAGGCCCAGGCGCGTCTTCCCTTGACACCCGGAAGAGGGCTACCTTATAATACCGCTTGGGATTAGCACTCGGATGGCGAGACTGCTAACGATCGACATTTGAAGGGAAAGGAAGGCGAGCTGTGCCGAAGAAATACCTGCCTTTGGCGGATAACGTGGTGGTGAAGCCCGGTGAGCAGGAGGAGGTGAGCAAGGGGGGTATCTTTCTCCCTGACACCGCTAAGGAGCGTCCCAAGGAGGGGAAGGTGCTGGCCGTGGGGCCGGGACGGGTTGGGGACGATGGGAAAAAGGTCCCCATGGAGCTGAAGGTGGGCGACATGGTGGTGTACCGCAGCTATGCAGGGATGGAGCTCAAGGATGGCGATGAGGAGCTCCTCATCCTGCGGGAGAGCGAAGTCCTGGCCAAGGTAACCGACTAAACTTGCCTGAGAGAGAGGATGAGGAATGCCCAAGCAGATAGTGTTCGGCGAAGACGCGCGGAAACACCTTAAGTCTGGTATTGATCAGCTGGCTAACGCCGTTCGGGTCACTCTTGGCCCCAGGGGACGCAACGTTATCCTGGACAAGAAGTTCGGCCCTCCGGTGGTCTGCAGTGACGGGGTCACCATCGCCAAGGAGATTGACCTGGAGGACCCCTGGGAGAACATGGGTGCCCAGCTCCTGAAAGAGGCGGCCAGCAAGACCAACGACATCGCCGGGGACGGCACCACCACGGCCACCGTGTTGGCCCAGGTGATGGTCACCGAGGGGTTCAAGAACGTGGCCGCGGGGGCGGACCCCATGGCCATCAAACGGGGCATCGAGAAGACCGTGGCGGTCCTACGCGAAGAGGTGAAGAGGCTGGCCAAGCCTGTGCAGGGCAAGGCTCAGATCGCTCAGGTGGCCACCCTTTCGGCCCACGAGGCGGAGATCGGCAACCTTCTCGCCGAGGTGATGGAGAAGGTCGGCAAGGACGGCGTCATCACCGTGGAGGAGTCCAAGGGCCTCGAGTACGAGGTGGACTATGTAGAGGGGATGGAGTTCGATCGGGGCTTCATCAGCCCCTACTTCGTCACCAATGCAGAGCGCATGGAAGCCGTCCTGGAGGAGCCCTACATCCTCATCACTGATAAGAAGATCTCGGCGGTGGCCGACATCCTGCCCATCCTGGAGAAGATCCTCCAGACCAACAAGACCGTCTGCATCATCGCTGAGGAGGTGGACGGGGAGGCCCTGGCCACCCTGGTGGTCAACAAGCTCCGGGGCACCCTGAACTGCCTGGCCGTCAAGGCCCCCGGCTTCGGCGACCGGCGCAAGCAGATGCTGGAGGACATGGCTATCCTGACGGGCGGCACCGTCCTCAGCGAGGAGACGGGTCGGAAGCTGGAGTCCGCCACACTCAAGGACCTGGGTCGTGCCCGTCGCGTTGTGGCTAACAAGGAGGACACCACCATCGTGGAGGGGAGGGGCTCCGAGGAGGCCATCCAGGCGCGCATCCGGTCCATCAAGGCCCAGATGGAGGAGAGCACCTCCGACTTCGACCGGGAGAAGCTGCAGGAGCGTATGGCCAAGTTGGCCGGTGGCGTAGCCATCGTCAAGGTTGGCGCCGCCACCGAGGTGGAGATGAAGGAGAGGAAGAACCGGTTTGAGGACGCCCTCTCCGCCACCCGGGCTGCCGTGGAAGAGGGCATTGTCCCTGGCGGTGGTGTTATCCTCGTGCGGGCGGCCAAGGCCCTAACCAAGCTGGAGAAGGAGCTCAAGGGCGACGAGCTCACCGGTATCGCCATTGTCAGGAAGGCCATTGAGGAGCCCATACGACTCATCGCCGCTAACTCCGGCCATGAGGGGGCCGTGGTCCTCAACGAGATCCGGGCCCACGAGGGCGACTGGGGCTTCGACGCCGAGCGGGAGACCTACGGCCACATGTTGGAGTTGGGCATCATCGATCCGGCCAAGGTCACTCGGGCGGCCCTGGAGAATGCGGCCAGCGTGGCCATCATGATCCTCACCACTGAGTCCATGATCACCGACGCGCCGGAGCCGAACAGGCCCGCCATGCCTTCCATGCCTTCCGACTACGGCGGCATGTAGCAGAGTGATGAACGGGGGGAGTCCAAGGGGGCGAAAAGGGGGGGCCTACGGGCCCCCCCTTCCTTTTTGCTTTTGCTAGGTGAACGCCTTCCCTCCCTGGCGTTGACACCCCTGGGGCTCCCCCCTATGATGAATCTCTAGCAGGTGGCCCCCAGGGGGATTTTCCAGGCGCGTCTTTCCTGAAGGATGGGCCATCGTCGCCAGCCGCCCGACGGCGAAAGACCTTAGGAGGGGTGAGTCTAGGGGATGGGGGTGGAGGCGGTTTTGCGCCAGGCCCCGCCGGAGATCTCTCTCGCTTGCTTTAGGCCTGGAGGATAGGGCTTTGCAGGAGGCAGGATGATAGGCGCCAAGTTTTACCCGAGAACCCTCTTAGCCCTGGGGCTTCTGGCGGGCGCCTGGTCGCTTTCTGGGCTGGCCTGGTGGGTAGGGCGTTCCACGGGAGGCGTGTGGGTGGTGCAGTTGGCCGTGGTGCTGGTCCAGAGTCTGGCCATCGTCAGCACCATCATTTTCGTGTTGCCCTTGCTCCAGCGCTACCTTCGGCGGCGTCCCACCCTGGAGGTGTGGGAAGAGGGCCTCGTCGTAACCCTCGGCGTGGGAAGGCCCCAACAGATTCCCTGGGAGTCCATCGCCGAGGTTCGGGCTTCCAAATTGAAAGGGCCCCTGGGCTTCGCATGGGTCTCGGTGCTCCTCCGAGAGCGTCATCGCACCCTCGGGAGTGACGTCTTCGTCCCTCAGCTGTTTCTGGACAAAAGCGTGGATGAAGTGGCAGCCGCTATTGAACCACTGATTCCTGGTAAAGGCCAAGGTGGCGGCCAACGCCGCTCGCGAGGAAAGTAGTGGCCAGGGCGAGGGGGCAAGCATGGTGACGCCCACGGTCGCCTACCACCCCAGGGTGGGAAGGCTGGCGCTGTTGAACGCAGTGGGCCTGACCCTGATGATGCTGGGCCTGGCGCTGGGCCACCTGGGCCTGGAGCAGTTGTCGGGCATGTGGGTGTTCCTGGCACGCCTTCTGGGTATGCTCCTTCTGGTGGTGGCCATCCCTGCCACCATGACGCTGGCGCCGCCGCTGCTCCAGGGGCTCCTGCGTCGCGTGGCCACCCTGGAGCTGGTGGAGGACGGCCTTGTCCTGGCCCTGGGGTTTGACCGGAAGCGCAAGGTTTCCTGGAGCGACGTCTCTTCGGTTTCCAGCGTGCGCCTCAAGCCACCCCTGGCCCTGGGGTGGGTGACCATCGTCTTCACAAGGCATCGGCAGCCCTTGGGCCGAGAGCTGAGCCTGCCGGACCTGTACCTGGACAGAGGCGTGGAGGATGTGGCCGGCGTCATGCAGGAGCGGTTGGAGCGGTGGCGCTACCCCTTCGGGAGGCCGACGGCCTAGGGAGTGGGCCCTAGAGCCTTTTCTGTGAGCTCCTAGTGTTCCGCCTTGGAGTTTCGCCTAAGAATCCTGGGGAATCGGAAAGGGGGCTCTACCCCCTTTCCAGGGGGTCTTGAGGATACCCCCAGATATTGTATCCCCCCTCTCCTGCAGGAGAGGGGGTCAGGGGGTGAGGTATATGCCCTTGGAGAGGGGGCACTCAATGTGCTGAGATTTCAGGGGAGGGACACTAGCAAGGTGCTGGAACACCCTTTCGACCATCCCCCATACTCCTGCCAAAGGGGCTTCGCCCCTCTGGACACCCTTTGTCCCGCAGCCTGGCAGCCTGTTACAGCTTGAGCAGGCGCAGGAACGGCCCCTCGGCGCGGCGGGGGCCCACCAGGATCAGGTTCAGCTTCTCCGTCACCAGCAACTGATTGGCCACCCGCTGCACCTGCGCGGGCGTGATGGCCTCCACCTCCGCCACCACGTCGTCCACGGTCTTGATCTCATTGTGCAGTAGCTCCTGGGCCCCGATCCAGGCCGCCACAGCTCGGGTGTCCTCCATCCGTAGCAGCATACGGCCTCTGGTCAGCTCCTTCACCTTGCGCAGCTCCGACTCCGGCACCTCATCCTTGGCGCCGTGGAGCACCTGAAGGATCGCCTCCACCGCCTCCTTGGCCCGATGGGGGTCCACCCCCGAGTAGACGTTGAAGGAGCCACAGTCGAGTAGATGGTTGGTGTAGCTGTGGACATCGTAGGCCAGGGCCCGACTCTCCCGCACCTCCTGGAAGAGGCGGCTGCTCATCCCCTCGCCCAGGATGGCGCTGAGAAGGTCCAAGGCGTACCGGTCCGGGTGGGTGGTGGACAGGCCCTTGAGGCCCAGGAACAGGTGGGCCTGGTCTGACTTTCGACTCTCCATCTTTAGGTGGGGGGCCGTTTGGCTGTCCACGCTGGGTTCCCAGGTAAGGGTGTGGGAAGGCTTCCAGTCCCCAAAGGCGCGGGAGACGGCCGCCACCACCTCCTGGTGGGAGATGTCCCCCGCCACGCTGACGACGATGTTCTGGGGTGAGTACTGGCGGGCCATGTACTCTAGCATGGCATCGCGGCTGATGGCCATGACCGACTCCTCGGTGCCTCCCACGTCGCGCCCCAGGGCGTGATTGGGCCACAGCAGCTCGTCCAGCAGGGCCTCGGCCCGAGAGCTTGGGTCGTCCTTGGTCATCCGCAGCTCCTCCACGATGACGAGGCGCTCCTTTTCCAGCTCCTGGGATTCGATCAGGGGGTGCCGTAGCATATCGGTCAGGAGGTCCAGGGCAATGGAGAAGTGGGGGCGGGCCACCTTGCACCAGTAGGAGGTCACCTCCCGGTCGGTGGCGGCGTTGAGCATGCCGCCGACCCTATCGATGGTCTCGCTGATGTCCCGGGCCTGGGGATAGCGGCGGCTCCCTTTGAAGAGAAGGTGCTCGACGAAGTGGGAGATGCCCGCCTGCTCCGGAACCTCGTAGCGGGACCCGGCTCCCACGTAGAAGACGATGGTCACCGAGCGGGTTGTGGGCATGGCGCTGGTGAGGATGCGTAGGCCGTTGGGGAGTGTGGTTTTTTCGTACATGTCCTTTTAGCTTCCGTCTGGTAGGGAGATCACCGGCCCAAGGGCCCCGGGCCTAGCGTTGCGTCATCTGAATCAAGGTACATTGGGTGCACGGTGTCCAAGGGCGTATACCTCGCCCCTGACCCCCTCTCCTCCAGGAGAGGGGGAAGAAACTGGGTCTGGGGGTGTCCCCCAGACCCCCGGCGGGGGCTTCGCCCCCTGCACCCCCGAACGGCGCCCCAATAGTGTGACACGACTTTAGCTGGTGAGCCAGTTGATGTCCCCACGGAGGTCTGGCTGGTGGGGCTTGCCGGCGAAGACATGATACTCCGCCTTGGACGTGTCTAGGTCCGTGTCGGCGCCGTGGCCTGGGTAGACGGCCGTCTCGCTGGAGAGGGGGAACAGGATTCCGGTGATGCTCTTGATGGTCTGCTGGAGGCTTTCCGGGGTGCTGCTGTGGCCGGGCCCTCCGGGGAAGAGGGTGTCCCCCGAGAATAGGTGTCTGCCCAACACGTAGCAGGCGGCGCCTGCCGTGTGCCCTGGGGTGTGGAGCACCTTGAGCTGCAGCCGCCCCAGCAGGAGGACCTCCCCGTGGCCGTGAAGGTGCTCTGGGGGGCGTGACAGGGCGTGGGCGTCGGCGGAGTGGATCCACACCGGCGCGTTGGTCCCTGCCCGAATCCGCTCCAGGCCCACGAGGTGGTCCTGATGGTTGTGGGTGATGAGGATGGCCTTGACCCGGGTGCCCTTGGCCTCCTCCAGGACCTTCTCCGGTTCGTCGGGGGTGTCAATGATGACGCTCTCGTTGGTCTGGGGGTCCACTACGATGTAGGCGTTGTTATCGAAGGGTTTGCAGCTCACCTTGTAGATACGCACCTCTCCATCGTAGTGGAGCGCCATCCTCTTGTCTCCTTTTGTCGGCGATACACCCCCTTCATACTACCAGAGGCAGGGCGTGCCCTCAATAGCGTGCCAGCAAGGGGGAGGGCTCTCTTCGATACAATGAGGAGTGTTCTTTTGGGAAGCTCTGTTGTCCCTAGGCCCCTGCGGGGCCGCGTTGACACCGCCAGTGGGTTTCCCTATAATCCTGAGGGTAGGAGTGGAGTATGCCAAAACGGACGTATCAGCCCAAGGTTCGGAAGCGGAAGCGCACCCACGGGTTCATGCACCGCATGAGGAGCCTGGGGGGTCGTTTGGTGTTGGCGCGGCGGCGCTTCAAAGGGCGAGCCAAGTTGACGGTCTAGCCTCGGCGAAAGCGGTACACTTCGGCTCCATGGAGCGGGAACGGCGGCTGCGAAGGTCCCAGGACATCGTGCGGGCCCTCAAGCAGGGTCGCAGTTTGGCCACCCCGTTTCTGGTGTTACGAAGCGCTGCTAACGGGTTGCCCATGACCCGTTTTGGCTTTGTGGTGAGCCGTCGTGTAGGCGGCGCCGTGGTGCGCAATAGGGTGAAGCGACGCCTTCGAGAGGTGGCTCGTCGGACGCCAGTGCAGGAGGGATGGGACCTGGTGTTCATCGCAAGGGAGCCGGCGGCCTCGGCGGACTATCGCGGTCTGGAGGCGGCTATGGGGTCTCTTTTGCGGCGGGCTCGCCTCCTTTCCCCGTCCTCCCAGGAGCACAGCGAGAGGTAGTGAAGACCCTAGTCAAGGTCCTCGTGCGGCTTTACCAGGGAGTGCTTTCCCCTCTTCTGGCCACCTCCTGCAGCTACGTTCCTACCTGTTCTCACTACTGTTACGAGGCAGTGGGCCGCCACGGAGCCCTGCGGGGCGGCTGGCTTACGGTGAAGCGATTGGCCCGATGCCATCCCTGGGGCGGCCAGGGGTATGACCCTGTCCCCTAGCAGGGGGATGGTCGAAGAGTTACTCAACAACCTCCTAGAGCCTTGCTGGCGGCTGAACTGAACGTACAGGACCTGTGAGCCTTCATCAATTTCTGAGCGTTCGTCTCCTGAGGCCCCGAAAGCCTTCCCTCAAAGGAAGGGCTGGGTTCCTGTCCAAACGGATGGGGCTCTTGCTCCTGGCGGGCCTCGTGGTCCTGCTGGGGTGCGGCCCCAGCGTTACCGCCCAGGGGGGGTGGTCAGGGGTTGTCTTGGGAGAGGGTGCCCTGTACGTGGGCTCGCGTGGCGGAAAGCTCCTGGCCCTGGACGCTCAAACGGAGTCTCTCCCCCCTGCGGAGCGGCTGCTCTGGAGCTTCCCTTCTGTAGCGGAAAAGGGCCTGGGGAGCATCTACGGAACACCTGCCTTTGCCGATGGCCGTGTTTATGTTGGCGCCTACAATGGCAGGGTGTACAGCGTAGAAGCGGAGAGAGGTACCGTTGAGGCCAGGGGCACGTGGGAGAGACCCACTGGGGGCCCGGTGGTGGGAGGCGTGGTGGTGGCCAAAGGCCGGGTTCTGGTGGGCTCCTCCGACGGGCGGTTCTACTCCCTGGACCAGGAGAGCGGCCAGCCGGCGTGGCCCCCCTTTGAGACGGGGGATAAGATATGGTCTACACCCACGGTGTCCGGCGACATCGTCTACTTCGGCTCCCTGGACCACCGTGTGTATGCCCTGCGGATCGACGATGGCGTCGAGGTATGGCGGTTCCAGGCTGAGGGTGGCTTTGTGGCTTCTCCTGAGGTGGTGGAGGGCAAGGCCTACGTGGGGGCCTTGGACCGCCGCCTCTACGCCCTGGATGCGGCGACGGGCCGGAAGGTGTGGGAGTTCACGGGAGGCAATTGGTTCTGGGCCAAGCCCGCCTCCGATGGGAAGCTTGTGTACGCGGGCAACGTGGATGGCTTCGTGTACGCCCTCGACGCCAGAACAGGAAAAGAGGCCTGGAGGTTTGACACCAAGGGGCCTGTCATGGCCCCCCCCCTCCTCACCGCTACTGGCCTCATCGTTGCCTCTGACAGGAAGGATGGGGTGCGTCTGTGGTTCTTGAACCCTGAGAACGGCAAGGAGAAGATGCCCTATCAGGACCAGGAGGGGAAGGAGCGGTTTTCCCCTAGCTTCTACGACGTGGGTGGAGGCCTTCGGGCGCCGCTTTCCATGCTGGACGGCGTCCTGTATGTGAACGGCCTGGACCACACCATCACGGCCCTGGACCCCTTCCGAGGTGTCCGGCAGTGGAGCTTCAGCACCAGCAGCAAGTAGCAGGGTAATGAAAAGGGGGAGTCCAGTCCCGACTCATCGGAATTGGTGGGGGTTTGGGGGTATCCTCCAGATATAATCCCTACCCCCTTCCTGGCCAGGAAGGGGGTAGGGGGATAGTCGAAAAGGGTTTTTCAACAACCTGCTAGCGGCGGGAACGTAGGACGGGAGGTCCGGCACCCTTGTTGGAGTTCTTGGGCAGCGTGTGGAACGAGGGCATCATCAGGCCCATGGTCAACAGCCTCGTGGCGCTGTACATGGGGCTGTTCCAGAACTTTGGCCTGAGCATCATCGTCTTCACCGTCATCATCAGCGTCATCACACTCCCGCTCACCTTGAAGTCCATCAGGCAGACCCAGGCCATGACGGCCATGAATCCCCGCCTGCAGGAGATGAAGAGGCGGTACGCTGGAGACCGGCAGCGCATGGGTCAGGAGCAGATGCGCCTTTTCAAAGAGTACGGCATTAGCCCTCTGGGGTGCCTGGGTCCCCTGGTCGTTCAGATGCCTGTCCTGTACGGCCTGTATTTAGCCATTATCAAGACCCTTCCATCCACGCCGGAGCGGCTGGTGGAGCTGTCCGGCTTGCTCTACTCCTGGCTTCCTGGAGTGAGCGCAGCCTTGCCCCTGAACAGCCGGTTTTTGGGGATGGACCTGGGTGTTTTTGGGGGCGCCCAGGGAGTGGTGGGCTACGTCCTGGTGGTCCTGGTGGGGGTCTCCATGTGGATTTCCACCAAGCTGACCACACCCCCCGCGGCGGACGCGACCGGCCAGCAGACCCAGATGATGATGCAGTGGATAATGCCGGCGATGGTGGGGTTCTTCAGCCTCTCGTTTCCCGTAGGGCTCTCCGTCTACTGGGTCGCCTCCAACCTCTTCCGAATCCTCTTGCAAGGAGCGGTCGCCGGCCCCAGGAGTCTCATCTTTTGGAAGTCAACCCAGGCCAGCCTGGCAGTGGCGGTGGCCCCGGCGCCGGTCAAGGAGATAGCAGATAATGGAATCCCTGGAGATGGAAGCAAAGACCGTCGAAGAGGCGATCGAGTTCGCTCTCAAGGAGCTCGACGTCGATCGGGACGCGGTCGAGATCGAGGTCGTTAGCAAGGGCAGGTCCGGGATCCTGGGCTTTGGCGCCGAGCCCGCCCGGGTCCGGGTTTCCCTTCGACCCGAATCTCCCAAGCTGTCCACGGTAGCCAAAGAGGTGGCGGACCGCCTCATCGCCAGGATGAACCTGAACCTGACCTGCTATCCCAGGAGCGTGCCTTCGGGGACCGACGAGGCGCCGATCCTGGACCTTGAGGGGGACGACTCGGGACTCCTCATAGGCCGCCGGGGTGAGACGCTGAGGGCCTTCCAGTTTCTGCTGAACCACATCTTGAGCCACCAGATGGGCGAACGGGTGTTGGTGACGGTGGACGTGGAGCGGTACCGGGAGCGCCATCAGGAGAAGCTGGAGGCTCGGGCCCTGGGCCTGGCGGAGCGGGTGGCCGCCACAGGCCGCTCCATCACTATGGAGCCCATGCCCGCCTCGGACCGGCGCATCGTCCACATGGCTTTGGCCGGCCATCCCAGAGTGACCACCGAGAGCATAGGCGAGGGCGAGGAGCGGCAGCTGACCATCCTGCCCAAGCGGGGCTAACAGGGTGCTGAAAAACTCCTCCGACCATCCCCCTGTCCCCCTTCCTGGCCAGGAAGGGGGTGGAATGTGTATCTGGGGGTCACCCCCAGGCCCCCGTCAAAGGGGCTTCGCTTCTCTGCACTTCCCTTTTTTCCGCATCCCGCTAACGGCCCTTCGAAGGCTCCGAGTGGAGGGGCGTCTTGTCCAGGCGGTGGGAGATGTCCGCTAGGGCCTCCCTTTGGTCCAGCCCCGAGTTGCTGGCGGCAGCGCCCCCCCTGGTGCTGGCTTTCGGCACACTCCTCTCCCTGGTGTGGCGTGGCCTGGGTTTGAAGGGAGATCTCCTGCTCTTTCCGCTGCCCACCCTCTTGGCCAGCGCCCTGGTCATCGGCGGGGCCGTCCTGGGGCTGGTGGGCTACACGGGGTTGAGGCGTCCTGCCTGGGGCGTTTTTGTCCTCAGCACCCTTAGCTACCTCTCCGTGGCGGCCCTTGTCGGTGATGACTCCAGCTCGGCTGGTGTGCTGGTGGCTGGCGTGCCCCTGGCGCCTTTCTTTCGATTGGGATGGCTGGTTCTAGCCATGATGTTCGCTATCAGCGTGGGGGGGAGGGACACCCGGCGTGCCCTGTGGCTCTTCGCCCTGTTCCTATCGGCTGAGGTCACCCACTTCCCTGTCCTGCCGTCTGAGCCGGTGTTCCTGGTTAAGCTTTCCCTGGCAGGTGCGGTGTTGGCCGAGTCCTTGGCGGTGGCCTGGGCCATCGCTGCTTTTACCCGCGGGGTGGAGAGGGTCGCCTTCTGGGTCGTGATCCTCCTCCTGGTGTTGCACCCTTTCCTCGTCGTGTGGCCTCTAGCCTTCGAAGCCGATGGTGGCGCTTCTGCCTACATTCAGTATGGCGTGTCAGGTGCGGTGTTCCTGGGCGTGATAATGGCGATGACCTTCGCCCTCCACCGTCTGGCCGTGGGCTTGCGCCGGCGGATGGAGTAGGATAGGGGCAGACTCCGGAGACGACCAAAGGGGGAGAGTTCTTTGAGAAGGGCATATGGGGAACCCTTTCTTGCAAGAAAGGGTTCCCCATACCTCTCCGAAAGAACCGCAAACACTCAGGGCTTTGCTCAACCTACACGAGAGTGTGGGTGCAGGGCAGGCCCTGCTGGAGGCCAGGATGCCAAAGGATGAGAGGCCGGACGCCTCCCAGGGTGTTCCCCTGGAAGAGCAGGAGCTGGAGGAGATCCTATCCTTCACCCGGGACATCACGCGCCGGGCGGGCGCTCTGGTGATGGACTACTTCAGGAAGCCCCACGAGGTGGAGTACAAGGGCGACGACCGGCGCAACCCCGTCACCGAGGCCGACCAGGCCAGCGAGGCGTACCTGGTCGGCGCCATCGAGGAGCGGTATCCCGACCACTCCATCCTGGCGGAGGAGAGCCCGGACCGCTCTTTTAGGGACTCGCCCTTCCTGTGGGTCCTGGACCCTTTGGACGGCACCACTAACTTCCTCAACGGCATGCCCCTCTTCGCTGTCTCGGTGGGGCTCCTGTACCAGGGGAGACCCATTGCCGGGTGCCTCTTCCTGCCCTACCCTGGGCGGGAGGAGGGAAGCCTCTTCTCTGCGCGCCTGGGAGGAGGGGCCTTTCAGGATGGCGAGCCGGTCTTCGTGGCGTCAGGCCCCCTTCCAGGAGGAGGCCACATTGCCCTTCTTCCGGGCCGGTACTCCCGCTTTCTCTCCTTCAGGGGGTCCATGGAGACGAACCACGGGGAGGTCCGGGCGCTGGGGAGCATCTGCTACGAGGCAGCTCTTGTCACACGTGGCGTCGCCCAGTACGTCATTCTGACGGGCCCTCGCGCGTGGGACGTGGCGGCGGTGGCCCTCCTGGTCCAGGAGGCAGGGGGGCTGGTGCTGGTGGGGACGGGTCTCAAGAGGTGGGAGCCCTTTGAGGCCTTTCCCTATCCCTATGGGGGTAAGGATGGGAAGGGCGTGCAGCTGCGACGGTGGGGGAGGCCCATGGTGATAGGGAACGCCGTGGTGGCCTCTTACGTCGCTGCCCTAGTCCGACGTCGCTCTTTTCCCTGGCTGCGCCTGCGACGTTGGCTGCGCCAGCGGATGCGTCGGAGGGCGGCCCAAAGATAACCTTCAGGGGGTATGGAGTGAACTGGTGGTGGTGGCGGCGTCCAAGGGAGTCCCAGGAGAAACAGCCCTCCACGGTGGGCTTCAGAGAGGCCCTGGGATACTGGATCAGGCTGGGGTTCATCAACTTCGGCGGGCCCGCCGGTCAGATAGCTATCATGCATCGAGACCTGGTGGACCGCCGGCGATGGGTGTCGAATGGGGAGTTCTTGCGTGCCCTCAACTTTTGCATGGTTCTTCCCGGCCCCGAGGCCCAGCAGCTCGCCACCTATGTGGGCTGGAGGTTGCATGGGCTTGTAGGCGGCCTCATGGCGGGGCTCTGGTTCATCCTGCCTTCGGTGTTTGTCCTCCTGGGGCTCAGCTGGCTGGTGGCGGCCCATGGGAATGTAGCATGGGTGGCCGGCCTGCTGTATGGAGTGCAACCGGTCGTCGTCGCCATCGTTGTCGAGGCGATCATGCGTATCGGGCGGCGCACCCTTCATCATTGGGGGTTGTTCCTGTTTGCCGCCGCCGCCTTCCTCGCGAACTACGTTTTCAAGGTGCCGTTCCCACTGATTGTCCTGACCGCTGCCGTCCTCGGACTGATGTTGGGTCGCTGGTGGCCTCACGTCTTTGGTCCCAGAGAGCAGACACACTTCCCTGGCGAAGAGACGTCCTCCTCTAGCAAGGCAGCGGCCGCTTTTCCCCCTGTCAGCCGGGCGATTGGTATCTTGGCGGTCTTCTTTGTCCTGTGGGCGGTCCCTGTGGGGGCTCTGGTGCTCTGGTGGGGCGTAGGGAGCGTGCATGTTCAGGAGGCGCTGTTTTTCACTGGGGCGGCCTTTGTGACCTTTGGCGGCGCCTACTCCGTTCTCAGCTACGTGGCTGCCTCCGCCGTCAACGTCTATGGGTGGTTGGGGCCTGACCAGATGATCCAGGGACTGGCGCTGGCGGAGTCTACGCCGGGGCCGCTGATCATGGTGCTTCAATACGTGGGTTTTCTTGGGGGATGGAACCTTCCCGGTGACCTTTCCCCCTTCCTCAGCGGCCTGCTGGGCGCCTTCACGGTGACATACGTCACGTTCCTGCCCAGCTTCATGTTCATCTTCGTGGGTGCGCCGTACATAGAGGCCCTGGCCGGTCAACAACGGCTGCAGGCGGCGATGACGGGGGTGACCGCCGCCGTGGTGGGTGTCATCCTGAACCTTGCCGTGTTCTTTGGTGGTGCTGTTCTCTTTCCTCAAGGAGCAGGAGGAGCAAGGCTTGACCTGGTTGCCGTGGGGCTGGCTATCACTGCGTTTCTGGCGCTGTGGCGGTGGCATTGGCCCATCCCTGTAGTGGTCCTAGGTGGCGCCATCTTGGGAATGGGCTGGCGCCTTCTTGGGCCTACTGCGCCGCTGTGAAACGCAGGCCAAAAACAACACCGCCGCCCCTTTGGGATGAGGCGGCGGTGTTCCGGTCGCTAAAGAGCGAGTTCTGTCTATTTGCGTTTGGCGGGCAGGGTCACAACCACAGGCCCCGGCCCCACGCTGATGCCCTTCGAGTGCTCGGACCACATCTCCATCTCTACGAGGTGCTCGCCGCCCTCCTGCCACTTGCGTGTCACCGTGCCCTTGGTGACCACGCTCTCGCCCAGGGTGTTGAACACCCGCAGCCGATAGGGGCCCATCTTCTTGATCTTTCCGTCCAGGCCGATGTACTCGCGGACGGTGCGCTCCCACATGGTCTGGATTGAGCCGTTGTTGAGATAGGCGTCGGGGGCTCCACCAGCGCGGGCGATGTTGTTGTTGTGGTGAAGCGGAGAGAAGTCCCGATTGGCGCCGGCCATCATCACCATCCGTTGAAAGGTCAGGTTCATGGTGACGGGAGGGATCTCATCCCCCTCCTTCACGTCCTCCCAGTAGCGCTGCTTGCTCCAGTCGGCCATGGACCTCTCCTTATCTCTAGGGCCCGGTGGCGCCGGCGTTGTAGATGAAGCTGCCGTTTCTGGACTTGGCGACCACCTCGCCGCGCTGGTTGAAGACTTCGCCTTCAAAGACAACGAAGGCGCCGTAGCCCACCCGCGTTCCCCGCGTGGTCACCGAGACCAGCTTGCGCCCCCGTGTGCTGAGCCGGTCGCCCACGTACACCGGCTGAAGGTACTCCATCTCGATGTCAGTGACGAAGGTGTCGGTGGTCTTAGGCTTGGGGAGGGGCGGCGCCCCCGTCTCCTGGACTGTTCCTGGCCGGTTGAGCCAGTGGTCCGCCTCTGCCGTGGGCCAGATCTCAGAGCCTCCAGGTTTCCAGATGCCTTGACCGGTGAAGGTGCCAACGGAGGTGGAAGGCGCGATGATCCCCTGGTAGCCGTGCTGGCGCGCCACCTCATCATCGTAGAAGAGGGGGCAGTCCATCTCGTAGGGCTCGCAGAAGCGGCGGATGGTGCTCCGCTCGACCAGGTCGGCGCCGGTGCGGACGATGCCCCCCGAGAAGTCCTGCCCAATGGCGGCCTTCAGATCGTCCCAGGTGTACTCCTTCGGCTGGGCCTTCTGCGGCCCTCTTGTCCCTTGGGTCATAGCCACCCTCCCCAATCTTGGGTGAAGTTTAGCGCCTGGGCTTGGCGGGCAGGGCGATGACGACGGGCCCAGGGCCCACGCTGACGCCCTTGGAGTGCTCGGACCAGATCTCCAACTCCACCAGGTTCTGGCCGCCCTCCTGCCACTTGCGTTTCACCGTGCCCTTGGTCACCACGCTTTCGCCCACGGTGTTGAAGACGCGCATGCGGAAGGGGCCCACCTTCTTGATGTCCCCGTCCAGACCGATGTACTCTCGGACTGTGCGCTCCCACATGCCCTGGATGGAGCCGTTGTTGATGTACATAGCCGGCGCCCCCTGCTCCTGGGCGACCCGGTCGTTATGGTGAATCTGGTTGAAGTCACGGTTGGACCCCGCCAGGATGACCATGCGCTGGATGGTCAGGTTGAGCGTGATCGGTGGGACTTCGTCTCCCTCCTTCACGTCCTCCCAGTACCGTTGCTTGCTCCAGTTAGCCATAAATGCTCCTCTGCTTCGTGGGGCCTTTGCCCCCGACGATGTACTGGTAACCGCCGTTCCTCATCTTGGATACCAGCTCGCCCCGCTGGTTGATGACCTCGCTCTCGTAAACGGTGAAGGAGCCGTAGCCCACTCTTGTCTCCCGGACGATGACGGAGACCAGCTTGCGTCCCCGCCGGCTGAGGCGGTCACCCACGTACACCGGCCGGAGGTACTCAATCTCAATATCGGTGGCAAAGCCGGCGTTGGTCTTGGGCTGGGGAATGGGTGGGGGCTGGGGGCCTTCGTTTCGGCGGGAGCGGGCGCCGGGGCCGCTGATGGTGTGGTCTGGGTCGGTGGAGTTCCAGATCTCCCCGTACCCTGGCTTCCAGAGAGCGTTCCCGGAGACGGCGCCGAAGCTGCTCCAGGGCGCGATCACCCCCTTGTAGCCGTGCTGTTTGGCCACCTCATCATCGTAGTAGAGGGGGCAGTCTATCTCCAGAGGCTCGCAGTACCTGCGGATAGAGCTCCGGTCTACGGCCTCGTCCGCCTCGGTGACCACGCCCCCCGAGAAGTCCTGCCCGACGGCGTTGAGTAGGTCGTCCCAGGTGTACTCCTTCTCCTGGGCCTGTTGGGGCTGGCGTCTCTGCTGGGTCATGCTGCCCTCCTTGGTCCTGTTGGCCTAGCGGTTCTTCCAGTTGGGCTGCCGCTTCTCGGCGAAGGCCTTGGGCCCCTCCAGCCTGTCCTCGCTCGTTGCCACCCGGTCGAAGGCGTCCTTGGTCAGGGTCCGAATGTGGTCAATAGGCCGCACCCCTGTGGGTGGCGTCGGGAGGTTCCGTCCCTCGTCAATGACCGCCTTGAGGGTCTGGACGGCCAGGGGGGCGCACTGCTTGATCTCGTTGGCGAGCCATTCGATGTGCGTGATGAGGGCGGCTCGGTCGGGGACAAGGGCCTGGATGAGGCCGATGTCGTAGGCACGCTTGGCCGTCATGTGGCTGCCGGTGAGGAGGATCCACTTGGCCTCGCCCACGGGGACAAAGTACTCGGCGGTGTCCACCGTTGCCACGGCTGTCAGGCTTCGGCGAGCCTCGGGCATGCCGAAGCGGGACTTCTCCGTGGCGACGCGGAGGTCACATCGGGAGGCGAGCTGCAGGCCCCCCGCCAGACAGTACCCGTCAATGGCGGCAATGACGGCCTTCTTGCAGTTGTAAATCTCCTGGCTGCCGCTCAGGGTCCACTGCTCGTCGGTGGTGGCGCCAAAGTCCCGGGCGGACATCTCCTTCAGGTCGGCGCCGGCGCAGAAGGCCCGTCCCCCTTCGCCGATGACGACGAGGACGAGCACGTTGTCGTCGTGGTTGGCCATGCGGGCGGCCTCGCCGATCCCGTGCTGGATCTCCCGGTTCAGGGCATTAAGGGCTTCCGGGCGGTTGAGGGTGATCCAGGCCACTCGGTCCTTGACCTCGTATTTGACTGTCGGAGTTGTCATTGGCATAGCTTTCCCCTCTCTCCTTGGTGCTTTTCCTGGGTGGAGTTTAGGCGCCCTTCCAGACGGGGGCGCGCTTTTCGGCGAAGGCCCGAGGCCCTTCCTTGGCGTCCTCGGAGGTGCCGATGTAGCGGGATGCCCACTCGGCCAACTGCTGCTGCTGGCCCAAGCCGAACTGGCGCCAGAACTGGGCCATGGCCTTGACGCCCTGGACGGCCAGGGGGGCGTTGGCGCCGATCATCTCGGCGATCTCGATTGCCCTGGGGAGGAGGCGGTCCCTCTCCACGACCTCGTGGACGAAGCCGATCTCCTTGGCCCGCTGGGCGGTGAGGTTATCGCCGGTGAGGAGCATATAGAGGCCTTCGCCCATGGGCATGAGGCGGGGGGCCCAGTAGATGCCGGAGCCGGGCATGAAGCCGCGCTTGATCTCGTAGAGGCCGAAGTAGGCCTCGGGGGTGCAGATGCGGATGTCGCAGTCCATGGCGTTCTCGCATCCACCTGCGACGGCGATGCCGTTGACGGCGGCGATGAAAGGCTTGTTCAGGTCGGCTAGATTGGACGCGGTGCGGCCATAGCGGCTCAGGGTGCCGCCGGTGATGGGGCCGATCTCGGCCAGGAGGCGTCCCCGCTCGTCGGTGGAGATCTCGCCGGCCTTGAAGCGGCGCTCCACGTCGTCGGCCTTGGTGTTCTTCTCGGCGGTTTCCCGAAGGTCGCCGCCGGCGGAGAAGGCGCGGCCCACGCCGGTGATGATGCCGACGGACATGTTGCTGTCGGTGGCGAAGTCTTGCATGGCCTCATTCATCAGCCGCCCACCTTCGCTCCCCATGGCGTTGAGGCGCTCGGGGCGGTTTCTGGTGAAGATGGCGTAGTGGCCCTTGGGGAACTTCTCGTAGATCAGGTCCGGTCTTCCGTCTTGAGACATAGACGTCCTCCTTATTCTTTAAAGAGTTGATATTGACGGCGCTAAGAGCCCTTTCTCCCTTTTCAAACCGGGCAATCCCCAGCTTGCGTCGAAAATGGCAATCCTTACAGAGCAAACGGCCCCTCACCTGAGGGGCCGTTTGCTCTTTGCCTGAGTCGTTAGGCGCCCTTCCAGACGGGGGCGCGCTTCTCGGCGAAGGCGCGAGGTCCCTCCTTAGCGTCCTCGGAGAGGTTAATGTACTTGGAGGCCCACTCGGCGAGCTGCTGCTGCTGGCCTAGGCCGAACTGGCGCCAGAACTGGGCCATGGCCTTGACGCCCTGGATGGCCAGGGGGGCGTTGGCGCCGATCATCTCGGCGATCTCGACGGCCCTGGGGAGGAGGCGGTCCCTCTCCACGACCTCGTGGACGAAGCCGATCTCCTTGGCCCGCTGGGCGGTGAGGTTATCGCCGGTGAGGAGCATGTAGAGGCCCTCGCCCATGGGCATGAGGCGGGGGGCCCAGTAGATGCCGGAGCCGGGCATGAAGCCGCGCTTGACCTCGTAGAGGCCGAAGTAGGATTCGGGGGTGCAGATGCGGATGTCGCAGTCCATGGCGTTCTCGCATCCACCTGCGACTGCGATGCCGTTGACGGCGGCGATGAAGGGCTTGTTCAGGTCCGCGAGGCTGGACTGGGTGCGGCCGTAGCGGGCGAGGCCGCCGCCACTGCCGACGAAGGGGCCGATCTCGGCGATGAGGCGGCCGCGCTCCACGGAGTCGATCTCGCCGGCAGCGAATTGGCGCTCCACCTCGGTGGCGCGGACGCCCTTCTCAGCGGCGTCTCGGAGGTCGGCGCCGGAGGAGTAGGAGCGGCCAACGCCGGTGATGATGCCGACGGACATGTTGCTGTCGGTGGCGAAGTCTTGCATGGCCTCGTTCATCAAGCGGGTCATGTTGCCACCCATGGAGTTGAGGCGCTCGGGGCGGTTGCGGGTGAAGATAGCGTAGTGGCCCTTGGGGAACTTCTCGTAGATCAGGTCCGGCCTTCCATCTTGGGACATCTCTTCCTCCTTCACGCTTGTGGTGTGCTGTGCGCCTTCGGGCGCCTGCTGCCTGTTTCCCGTGTGATGCCGACCCCTAGCTACAGCGACCACACCTCAGATAGCGGCTACCCACGGCAACGGCCAACAGCATACACCA
The DNA here is from genome assembly GCA_009692865.1 of Dehalococcoidia bacterium. GTDB lineage: Bacteria > Chloroflexota > Dehalococcoidia > Lucifugimonadales > SHYH01. The sequence goes on along the minus strand of SHYH01000001.1, from coordinate 48,396 downwards.
AAAACCAAGGGTTGGGAAGACCCCTCGGCAACTATCCAGCCAAGGGGAGCGGAAGGGTGGCACTTTCCCTCTCCCAGGGCCCATCCCGATGTATCGGGACCGGTGGGTGCAGGGCACGCCTTGCTTGCTAGCGGAGAGAGCCTTCGCCGCTAGGGGTTTGCCCGTCGGTAGAGCGAAACCGGTAGCCCACGTTCCACACGGTCTCGACGAAGGAGTCCTGGCCCTCGCCCAGCTTGCTGCGCAGCCGACGCACGTGGACGTCCACGGTCCGCGTGCCGCCGATGTAGTCGTACCCCCAGATGCGGCTCAGCAGCGTCTCCCGGCTGTAGACCCTGCCCGGCGCAGAGGCGAGGAAGAGCAGCAGTTGGTACTCCTTATAGGTCAGGAGGACGGGTCTGCCTCGGACCGAGACCTCGTACCGCTCCAGGTGGATCTGCAGGTCGCCAAACTTGAGCACCTCTGTTCGGTTCTTGGGCCTGGTTTTCCAAAGGAGCTGGCGGACTCGTGTGATGATCTCTTGCGGCGCACAGGGAAGGGTGACAAAGTCGTCGCCGCTGCGAGTGAAGTCGTAGTCGCCCAGGGCCCCATTTGGGACTAGGGCCAGGACGGGGAGGCGCCGCTTCCGGCACTCGTCCACCACCTCGGCGCCATCTGCGACGGCCACCGACGAGTAGTCAACGATCACCGCATCGGGGGCCTCTTGTGGGGGGAGGGAGCGAAAGCCCTCCGTGTCGGGAACCACCGTTGTGGTGAACCCTGTGTCCTGCAAGGCGCTGTTCACCGGGCTTTCCCGATCGCGGCTCGTCACCACCACGATTTGGCTCATAACGATCTCTGAACTGCCTATCGAAACGTTGGGGGAGTTGCTACACTCGGCGCATCGCCTCAGACTGGCCTAGAGTATAGCAAAGGGAACTATCCTTGAAGCCGATAAAACCAGCGTGAAAGAGCATCACTGCGACGACGGCGATGGCTCTTAATCCGTCAATATCGCCTCTATAGCGCGCCGCCTGTATGGGTGGATACCGTTCGGGTGAAGTAATCGTTGTCAACTCTGAGGTACGTCTCCGTTACGCATGGGTCTCAATTGGAAGTCTTCCCGACGACCCCCATTCCGCTCCACCGGTGGCTGGGGCTCTCCAGGCGTCCCTACGCGTACCCCGCCAGCAGATCGGCGATCGCCGTGGCCTGCAGCACCAGGCCCGAGATGTGGCCGCCGGGAAGCTCCACCACCTCCGGGCTTCCGAGGTTTTTCGCCATGCGGCGCTGGTGGGCGGGCGGCAGCAGGCGGTCTTGGGTGAACACGACGTAGGTGCTGGGAAGGCCTCTCACGCTGTTGAGGCTTACAGGGGTGACCAGGGGCAGGAAGGGTGTGGTCGTGAGGCGGCCGATGACGGCCCCGGCCTCCTTGGCCTCCATGCCGTTGCACAGGAGGGTCTGGGCCAGGGCCTTGTGGAGGGGCCGGAGCCCTCGCTTGTCGTGGAACTTCAGCAGCGACCGTAGCAGGAAGGGCAGACGGCGCGTTAACGGAAGGCCTCCCGCCGCGGTCTTCTCCTGGTCGGGAATGAAGGCGTTGACGAACATCAGGCGCTCCAAGGCGCCGGGTTGCTGGGCAGGGACCAGGGCGCCGAGGAACACTAGGCGCTTGATGCGGCCTTTGAGGCGCTCGGCCACCTGGGGCAGGATGAGCCCCGCCATGCCGTGGCCCACCAGCACCACGTTGCGCAGGCGGTCCTCCTCGATCCAGCCCACCACGGCGTCCACGTAGTCCTTGAGGGTGATGCGAGAGGGGTCCTCATGGCGGCGGTAGCCGTGGCCGGGCAGGTCCTTGGCCAATATCTGGTTCACTGCGCTCTGGGGTCGAAGGTGGCTCCCGTGGACCGCAGCGTAGGTCCTGGCGCGCCGGCTAAGGGCCTCCTGGACGCCGTCCCAGATCCAGTTCCCCTCGCCTGCTCCGTGGACGAGAACGTAGTCAGTGGTCATAATTGCTTTCGACCATCCCCCTAACCCCCTTCCTTTGAGGAAGGGGGGAGTTTTTGCTATGGGGGACACCCCTATACCCCCGTGCAAGGGGGCAGAGCCCCCTTGCCAATCCCCTTTTTTGGCACCCTGCTACGGGGTTATCGGTAGGCCCCTTCACTCCGCCTCCGTATATCCAGGACCTCCACCACGCTGGCTTCATCATCAATATCGAAGAGGATTCGGTAGTTTCCCACCTGCAGCCTGTACTCAGCTATACGCAAGCCGGTTAGCTTGATGACCCCCATTGTGCGAGGGTCACGCTGGAGCCGTACCAGGGCGTCGGCAACCCTTCTAGCATCCTCAGCAGGCAGGTCCCGCTGGGTTCGGTGAGCCCTTCGGGAGAGGACGACCGGATACACCTAGCGCCCTCTTTCCTTGAGCGCCTCCTCAATGGTAATCCCTTGCCCTTCCCTGATCTCCCTGCGGGCTTCCAGCAAAGCCCTGACGTACTCCGGGTCTGAGAGGTCGCGCAAGGCCTGCTGCAGCTCAAGGTACCTCTCCACGCTCATCATGACTGCCGCAGGCTTGCCTTGCTGGGTGACCACCAGGTCAACACCTTCCCCTTGCACCTGCTCCAGGAGAGCAGTTAGCTCCTTGCGTAGCTCGTGAACCCCTACAAAAGGGTTTCCCAGCAGGTCTACCATGGCCTACACCTCCACCTATGTTAATGTTAACGTAACGCATACACAATGCCTACGTCAACCCTCCTGCCGCCACCTTGTCCCTTTCGCCCAACACCTTGCGCAGGTACAGGCCAGTGGCGGAGTCGGCAACCCGGACCACCTGTTCGGGAGTTCCCACGGCGATGACGTAGCCACCGGCGTCGCCGGCCCCGGGGCCCAGGTCGATGATCCAGTCGGCGTTCTTGATGAGGTCCAGGTGGTGCTCAATGAGGATCACGCTGTTCCCCGCGTCCACCAGGCGGTGCAGCACCACCAGCAGCTGGGCGGCGTCCTCAAAGGAGAGGCCCGTGGTGGGCTCGTCCAGGATGTAGAGGGTCTTGCCCGTGGCGCGGTGGGAGAGCTCGGTGGCCAGCTTCACTCGCTGGGCCTCGCCGCCGCTCAAGGTGGGGGCGGGCTGCCCCAGCCGGATGTAGCCCAGCCCCACGTCCCGCAGGGTCTCCAGTCTGGAGCGCACCTTGGGGAAGTTCCAGAAGAACTCCAGGCCCTCCGAGACCGTCATGTCCAGGACCTCGGCGATGGTCTTTCCCTTGAAGGGGATCTCCAGGGCCTCCCGGTTGTACCGCTTGCCCTGGCACACCTCGCAGGGGACGGTCACAGAAGGGAGGAACTGCATCTCGATCTCGATGTAGCCCGCCCCGGCGCAGGCCTCGCACCGACCGCCCTTGACGTTGAAAGAGAAGCGCCCTGGGAGGTAGCCGCGCGTGCGAGCCTCGGGGACGTCGCTGAACAGCTCCCGGATGGGGGTGAAGGCGCCGGTGTAGGTGGTGGGGTTGCTCCGTGGGGTGCGCCCGATGGGGGACTGGTCGATGTTGATGACCTTGTCGACGAGCTGGATGCCGAGGATGGCGTCGCACGCCCCCGGCTTGTCTTTGGCGTGGTAGATGAGCTGGGCCAGCTTCTTGTACAGCACCTCGTAGACCAGGGTGCTCTTGCCGGAGCCCGAGACCCCCGTGACGCACACCAGCGTTCCCAGGGGGAACTCCACGTCGATGTTCTTGAGGTTGTTCTCCCTGGCCCCCTGGACGACGATCTGCTGCCCGTTGCCCTTGCGCCTCTCGGTGGGTGAGGGGATGCGCTTGCGCCCGCTGAGGTAGGCTCCGGTGAGCGAATCGGGCGAGGCCAGGATGGCCTCTATAGGGCCGGCGGCGACCACCTTGCCGCCATGCTCGCCCGCTCCCGGCCCCATATCGATGACCCAGTCGGCGGCCCGCATCATGGCCTCGTCGTGTTCCACCACCAGGATGGTGTTGCCCAGGTCACGGAGCCGCTGCAGCGTTTCGATGAGGCGGGAGTCGTCGGCGGGGTGGAGGCCCACGGTGGGCTCGTCGCACACATAGAGGACACCCATGAGGCCCGAGCCGATCTGTGTGGCCAGGCGAATGCGCTGGGCCTCGCCGCCGCTCAGGCTGGCGGCGCGCCGCTCCAGGGTCAGGTAGCCCAGGCCGATGTCGGCCAGGAACCGCAGGCGTGACTCGATCTCCTTGAGGATCTGGGCGGCGATGGACTGCTCCCTTGGGCTTAGGCGTTCGCCGGGCTGGGAATCGTCCCCGCCGATGGCCCTCACCCACCCGAGGGCCGTGTACACCGGCAGGCGGGCGACCTCCATGATGGTCTTCCCGCAGACGGTGACGGCCAGGGAGTCGGGCTTCAGTCGGTCCCCCTGGCACGAGGCGCAGGGGCGGGTGGCCATGTACCGCTCGATCTCCGATCGGATGTAGTCGGAGGAGGTGTCGCGGTAGCGGCGCTGCAGGTTGGGGATGACCCCCTCAAATTTGGTCTCCCAGGTGAAGACGCGACCGTTGTGAGTCTTGTGCCTCATGGTGAGGGAGCGGCCCTGGTTGCCGTAGAGGATCAGGTCCATCAGGCCCTCGGGAAGCTCCCGAACAGGCGTCTTGGTGGAGAAGTCGTTGGAGCGGGCCAGGGACTCCAGGAGGCTGGTGTACCAGGGGCTGGAGGAGCCCGCGCGCGTCCAGGGCATGATGGCCCCCTCGGCCAGGGAGAGGGTCTTGTTGGGAACGACCATCTCCGGGTCGAGCTCCAGCTTGTACCCTAGGCCTGTGCACTCGGTGCAGGCCCCGTGGGGGCTGTTGAAGCTGAAGGTGCGGGGCTCGATCTCCCCCAGGCTGTAGCCGTCGTAGACGCAGGCAAACCGCTCGGAGAACAGCATCTCCTCCTGGTCTGGTATGGCGATGACCACCTCGCCGCCGCTGAGCTTCAGCGCCGTCTCCACCGAGTCGGCCACTCTGCTGGTCTCCAGTCCCTCCCCCCTCGCCAGCCGGTCCACCACCACCTGAATGGTGTGCCACTTGTTTTTGTTCAGGGTGATGGGCTCCGAGAGGTCGTGGACCGTCCCGTTGACCTGCACGCGCACGAAGCCGGCCTTTCGGGCGTTCTCAAACACCTCCTTATGCTCCCCCTTGCGATGCCGCACCATGGGAGCCAGGACCATGAAGCGGGCGCCCTGGGGCAGGTCGAGGACGGCGTCCACAATCTGCTGCACCGTCTGCCGGGCCACGGGATGCCCGCACTGGGGGCAGTGGGGGTGGCCCACCCGCGCGAAGAGGAGGCGCAGGTAGTCGTACACCTCTGTGACGGTGCCTACGGTGGAGCGCGGGTTGTGGGAGACGCCCTTCTGGTCGATGGAGATCGCGGGAGAGAGGCCCTCGATGTAGTCCACGTCGGGTTTGTCCATGCGCCCCAGGAACTGGCGGGCGTAGGCTGATAGCGACTCGACGTAGCGGCGCTGGCCCTCGGCGTAGATGGTGTCGAAGGCGAGGGAGCTCTTGCCGGAGCCCGAGACGCCGGTGATGACCACCAGGCGGTCCCTGGGGATGGTCACGTCAATGTTCTTGAGGTTGTGCTCTCGGGCCCCCTTGACGACGATGTACTCCTGGGGCATGGGCTCCTCCGCGCGGTGTCTGGAACAGGCCTAACGAAGATTGTACCACCGGCGGGGCTTCGGAGACAGGGTGGTGGGTGAGGGTGATGCGAAGGAGGGGTGGCTGGGGAGTGGTGGACAACCCTTGCACGTGAGGGTGGAGTACGTACGTCTCGTGCGCCAGTGGGTAGACCGCCTCCGCGAGACACTTCTTATGCTCCGACGCTGAAGGCCCGCCTGAAACCATGGCTAGAAATCCTCTTTCTTTTCTTTGGCCCTGCACTCGTCACAGGCGCAGATGACACGGAGGAAGTCGTAGGTGTAGATGCCCGTGTAGTGGGCGTCACTGAAGAGGAACTGGATGGCGTAGGCCCCCACTGTCAGGTGGTCCAGCACCGCCACGCTAGGGGGCACCTTGGCGGGGTCCAGCACGGGGCGTTGGGTCCACTCCTCGATGCACTCGGCGCAGCGGCACCGGAGGCGCAGGTACCTGTGGGGGTAGACGCTTCGGTGGCCGTCCTGCCACTCGATGTAGACACCCGCGTTATCTATCTGCACCAGCTTTGGCTCTACGGGCATGGGTGTTAGCCGCCTTCCCACTTGCCATAGGAGCTGCGGTAGTAGACCAGGGGCTGGCCCTGGCTCGCACCCGCCTCCAGCACCTCGGCGATGAACAGGGTGTGGTCGCCCGCCTTGTGCTCGGCCACCACCTGACAGTCCAGGTAGCCCAGGCACCCCTCCAGGACCGCCGTCCCCTGCGGAGTGAACCGGAACCGCACCCCATCGGGCAGCGGGCCATCCTTGAGGCCCTGGGCATAGTAGACCGCCGCCTCGCGTTGGTGCTCAGCAAGGATATTGATGCCAAAGCTTCGCCGCCGTGCGACCAGGGTGTGAGTGGCGCGCTCCTGGGCCACCAGGAGGAGGGCGAGCGGAGGGTCCAGGGAGACGGAGCACAAGGCATTGGCCGTCATCCCGTGGACCCGGTCTTGGGCGTCAAGGGTGGTAATGACGGTGACGCCGGTAGCGAATCGGCTCCACACCTGGCGAAGCTGCTCTTGATCGGCGGGCATGGCGGCCTCTCGAAGGGGAAAGGTTCTCCGCTGGGCGGCGGCGCTTTCGAGGATACACCCAATTATACGGGCTGGGTCGTGCGAGGAAAAGGCCTGTGGGTGGCAGGGAGTGCTCCTGTGCTTTCCTCTTGGGTTCCCGTCCCCGAAATCTCAACACATTAAGTTCGCCCTCTCCAAGGGCGTATACCTCACTCCCTGGCCCCCTCCCCTGCAGGAGAGGGGGGGTATTGTCTCTGGGGGTATCTCCCAGTCCCCTTGGCAAGGGGGCAGAGCCCCCTTGCCAAGCCCTTGGGATTCCTCCGCAACCTACTAGGGCGCCAGCTTCCCAGAGCCAGGCGCTGACTGCCTCCCTCTGATGAACCCAGGGGCCCACCAGTTCCAGGCGCCCAGGAGCCGCATCAGCGCCGGCACCAGCAGGGCCCGCACCACCGAGGCGTCCAGGAAGATGGCGATGGCCATGCCCAGGCCTATCGCTTTCAGCGATATCACCTCCGAGGTTGCCATCCCGCCAGCCACCAGCACCAGGATCAGGGCGGCGCTGGTGATGACCTGTCCCGTCTGCTCTATGCCCGCAGCCACGCTGGCCGTGTTGTCCCCTGTGCGGTCGTACTCCTCCTTGACCCGGGTCAAGAGGAACACCTCATAGTCCATGCTCACCCCAAAGAGGATCATGAACATGAGGATTGGCAGGGCGGAGTCAATGGAGCCGCTGGGGGTAAAGCCGAGGAGGCCCGAGAGGAATCCCTCTTGGAAGATGACCACCAGGGCGCCGTAACTGGCGAAGATGCTCAGCAGGTTCATCGCCACCGCCTTGAGGGGCAGCAGGATGGACCGAAAAAGGACAAGAAGGGCGAGGTACGTGGCGATGAGGATGTACGCCACGGCTTTGGGGAAGGCCTGGTACATTGCCTGGGTGGCGTCCATCAGGTCCGCCGTGGCCCCCGTCACCAGGACTTGGAGGCCTGCCTCGCGCCTCGCGTCGCGTAAATCACGCACCAAAGCCTGGGTCTCCGGCGACATGGGGGGATAGCGAGGGACAATCTGCACCAGCGTGAAGTCGTCCCTCGTCAGCTTTGCCAGGGCTGCCTGGACAGCCGGAGGCGAAGCTGGATTGGCGCCCCCGTAGAGCTTCTGGTACGCCTCTCGCCCCAGGCGTGGGTCCAGGGTAACGATGCTTTCAACGCGTTGGACTCGAGGGTCCTCGACAAAGGGGTGCACCAGGTCGTAGAGGGCGCCTACCTGGTCGGGGGCCAGAATAGGGCCCGCCGACTGGACGGCCAGCAGGATCGGCGCCAGCTCGCCTGGCCCCAACTCTTGAGCAACCAGGTCCCATCCGATGCGGGACTCCACATGGGCGGGCAGGACGTCGGCCCAGGGGGCGTTCAGGTTCACCCGGAGGAAAGGTGTCCCCAGCAGGAAGAGCGCAGGCACCAACAGGGCGATAAAGGGGAGGGGGTGCCGCATCACCAGAGTCGCAACCCGATGCCACATGCCCTCCCGTGGTCGGCGAGGCCGCGCCCAGGGCAGGGCAAGGGCATTCACCCGGTGTCCCAGGACACCCAGGAGGGCAGGGACGAGGGTGAGGGACAGCAGGAGGCAGAGGGAGATGACGGCGATGCCCCCGATGCCTATTGAGCGCAGCATAGTGAAGTCGAAAAAGAGGAGTCCAGAAAGGCCAATGATGGAGGTCAGGGCCGAGAACAGGAGGGCCCTTCCGGCAGTGGCAAGGGTGGTCCCTACCGCCTCTTCCACCGATCGTTGGCCCAGCTCCTCTCGAAAGCGGGTCACCACCAGGAGGGCGTAGTCAACGGCCAGCCCGAGGCCCAGGAAGGTGGTGATGTTTAGCACGAAGATGGACATGCTGGTGGTGTAGCTGAGCAGATAGACCAGACCCAGGCTGATGATGACGCTGAAGGCGCCCACCAGCACCGGGAGGCCTGCCGCCACGGCGCTGCCAAACACCAGCAGGAGGGCGATGAGAACCAGAGGGAAGGTCACCGTTTCGGTCCGTTGGGCGTCCTTCTCGATGACCGTGTTGAGGTCGTGGAAGATGGGAATACCGCCCGTCACGTAGGTCTCCAGGCCCTCGGCCCTGAGCTGCTGCCGCACCAGGGGCACCATGTCCAGGGCCTTGTCGAGGGGGACGTCCAGGAAGACCGTTGCATAGGTGGTTGTGCCATCGGGGGAGACCAGCGTGGGGCGGTGGGAGTCGAAGTAGCTCACCGCACCTTTGGAGTGGGGCATGCGGCCCGATGTGAACGGCGCCAGAGCCTTGGTCACAGCCAGGGCATACGCGGGGTCCTGGACGGTGAACTCTTTCTGGGTGCTGTGGAACACCACCGTAAGGGAGGTTTCCCCATTGCCCAGTTCCTGGCCCAAAAGGGCAAGTCCTCGCTGGGCCTCGGTGTCTGTCACCCCAAAATCCGAGGTGAGGACCGATGGCAGGAGGGAGACCAGGGGAACGCTGGCCACAAAGAGGAGGACCCAGAGGGCGATGACGCCCCATCGGAACCGCACCATCAGGAGACCCAGGCGGTAAAGCAGGCTGCTAGACATTGACCCCTCTCCAGTCGGTCTCTCTAGCCTACACCCCATCACGGGCGGTAAGCATCCCCCACGCCGTTACGGAAAACGTCTCGCCTTCGACCCATGTGGAGGCGCAGGCCGTGGAAGGGCCTCAGGGCGAGAAAGGCTTTCCTTGCCCCCTTCCTACCTCGGGAGTATAATCCCCTTGAGTAGATACTATTCTTATCCATAGGGAGGCTAGGTATGCTCACCGGGACATGGAGGACCAAGGCTGGCCTGGCCCAGATGCTCAAGGGTGGCGTCATCATGGACGTGGTGAACGCCGAGCAGGCCAAGATCGCCGAGGAGGCGGGCGCCTGTGCGGTGATGGCCCTGGAGCGGGTGCCCGCCGATATCCGCGCCTCCGGGGGTGTCGCCCGCATGTCTGACCCCCAAAGGATTCGCGAGATCATGGCGGCGGTGACCATTCCGGTCATGGCTAAATGCCGCATCGGCCACTTTGTGGAGGCCCAGATTCTCCAGGCCCTGGGGGTGGACTACATTGATGAGTCGGAGGTGCTGACCCCCGCCGATGAGGAGAACCACGTCTGGAAGCACGACTTCACGGTGCCCTTCGTCTGTGGATGCCGCGACCTTGGGGAGGCGCTCCGGCGCATCGCCGAGGGCGCGGCCATGATGCGCACCAAGGGGGAGGCCGGCACCGGCGACGTGGTGGAGGCCGTGCGCCATATGCGGACCGTCCAGAAGAGCATTAGGCACATCCAGTCCCTGCGGGAGGACGAGCTGATGGCTGAGGCCAAGGCCCTGGGAGCTCCCATCGATCTGGTCCAGGAGGTACATCGCACCGGGCGCTTGCCCGTGGTGAACTTCGCCGCCGGCGGCATCGCCACGCCCGCCGACGCGGCCCTCATGATGCAACTGGGGGTGGATGGCGTCTTCGTGGGCTCCGGCATCTTCAAGGCCGGCCAGAACGAGAAAACGGAGATAAAAAAGATCGAAGTCCAAACGAGGATTGCTCGGGCCATTGTGGAGGCCACGACTCACCACAACAACCCGGACGTCCTGGCGAGGGTGTCTGAGGGCTTGGGGGAGCCCATGTTGAGCGTTGCCGCCCGTGGGCTGAAGCAGGAGGAGTTACTCGCAGTCCGGGGTTGGTAGGGTGGCGCGGGTAGGGGTCCTTGCCCTCCAGGGTGACTTCGCCGAGCATCTTCAGGTGTTGAAGGACCTGGAGGTGGAGGGAGTCGAGGTGCGGCTGCCTCAGGACCTGGAGAAGGTGGATGCCCTCATCATCCCCGGAGGGGAAAGCACCACTATTTGTCGCCTCATGGACCTGTACCACGTGGGCGAGCCCCTCAAAGCGCGAGTGCACGCTGGAATGCCGGTGTGGGGGACATGCGCTGGCATGATCGTCCTGGCCGGGGCGCTCACCGAGGACCGCCCCAAGCCCCTGGGATTGGTGAACATCGTGGTCACCCGCAACGCCTTCGGGCGTCAGACCGACAGCTTTGAAGAGGACCTCCACATCCCGGCCCTGGGGGACGAGCCTTTTCGGGCCGTCTTCATCCGGGCGCCCAGTATCCGTCGGGTTGGAGAAGGGGTGGAGGTGATGGCCTCCTTGCCTAACGGCACCCCCGTGGCGGCCAGACAGGGCCACATCCTGGTCACCGCCTTCCACCCCGAGCTCACCAACGACACCCGGCTTCATGCCTATTTTCTGCAGTGGTTAAACAAGGGGTAGCGGCCCAAGAAGGCCGCCCTGGTGAATCCTTGCGAAAAGGCGCGGTATGGCAAGACGCTCACCCTGAGAGCTTGTGAGGTTTTGTCCTCTCGCCCCTGCAGGGGGAGAGAGTTAGAGTGAGGGGGCTTTCACCCTCACCCCAGCCCTCTCTCTCCAAGAGGGCGAGGGGGATTTCCTCACAAGCCCTGAGTGTGTCGAAGGGCGAGCGGGCCTGGGGCGAACCTGTTTGTACTCTCTCGAAGGAGGCGTGGCGGGCATTGGCTGTAATCCGTCTCATGCGTCTCCCGGACTCCGTCCGCCTTTCCCTGTCCAAGAGCCTTCCAGGGAACAACTGGGCGGAGACAAGGGAACGGCTCGCCCAGGAAGGCAGGCAGGGGCCTTCCACGATGGAGCTGTTGGGAAAAGGCTTGCGGGTCCAGAGAGACAGCATGTGCCTGGTCATGGAGGATGGTGGAAGACTCGTTGGCCTGGTGTCGGCGTGTCGTCGGCCGCGCTCCCGGCTGTGGGAGGTGGACCTCCTTTGCCTGGATGCTCCAGAGGCCCAGGGCTGCCAGGAGCTTCTGGAGGCGGTCGTCACCTCTACTGGGAGTCGTGGCGGGCACAGAGTGGTGCTGCGTCTGCCCGCCGAAAGCGATCTCCTACCCCAAGTCTGCCAGGTGGGGTTTGTTCCCTGCGTTCGGGAGACGCTCTATCGGTCCCAGGCCTTGCCGTCTAATGGGCGTCGCGAACCTGGTCGCCTCCGTGATTACCCTCTTGTCCCTCCCTCTTTCCTCCCCTTTCGCCGGCGCCAACCCAGCGACGATCCTGCCCTTTTCGCCTCTACTGGCAGGCCGTCCCCTCCCAGGTGCGTCTGCACCAGGCATGGACCCTGGACCAGTGGAGAGAGTCCCACCAAGAGCCCTTGGGCGCTCGCGAGGAGCTGGTGTGGGAGGTGGAAGGGGGCGCAGTGGCCTGGGTACGCCTTCAAAGCTGGGGCGCCCAGACCATGGTGGATCTCCTGCTTCACCCCCAGTGGGAAGAGCACTGCTGCCCATTGGTGGACCATGTTGTGGGGAGAATGGCCCAGCACCGGCTAGCGTGGCTGGTGGCGGAGTATCAGGTGTCCCTGGCCCGGTGCTTGGAGGAGCGGTTCTTTGTCTCTGAAGGGGAGTACATTCTGTTGGTGAAGCCGCTGACCGCCCCCTTGCGGGCAGAGGCCGTGGCGCCGGTGGTCGCCTAGGCAGGAGAAAAACCCGTTCCCTACCCCCGCCTGAAGGCGGGGGCATCATGCCGAAGCCTTCAGGCGGGGGTGCCCATCGAGGGTTCTGGGATAGCGTGTAAAGTCGAACCCAGCAAAGGAGATGAGATAGAGAATGCAACCGCGGGTTGTAGATGACCTCGAATCCTTCTTAGCCGCACTGCCTCCGGCCATTCGGGAGGTCTTGGAGGCCCGGGAGGACCGCACCGCTCTCATCGAGGTGGTCTTGGACCTGGGAAGGCCGCCGCAGGCCCGCTTTCACGACTCCGAGCTGGGTCTGGGAGAGCAGGGGGTGACCGAGGACGACCTCCAGTACGTCATCAGCCGCGTGGGGGAGTTCGGCGGCGATAACCGGGCGGGCATCGAGCGCACCCTCCACCGCATCTCGGCCCTTCGCAACCGCAAGGGGCGCATTGTAGGGCTCACCTGCCGAGTGGGTCGAGCCCTCTTCGGCACCATTCGTGTCATCGAGGACCTGGTCTTCACCGGCAAGAGCATCCTGCTCCTGGGCAGGCCGGGCGTGGGTAAGACCACCATGCTTCGGGAGGTGGCCCGGGTCCTGGCGGATGCAGGGAAGCGGGTGGTGATCGTGGACACCTCCAACGAGATCGCCGGAGACGGCGACGTCCCTCACCCCGCCATCGGGCGTGCTCGCCGCATGCAGGTGGGCACGCCGGCGCTCCAGCACGCGGTGATGATTGAGGCGGTGGAGAACCATATGCCCGAGGTCATCGTCATCGACGAGATGAGTACGGACCTGGAGGCCCAGGCGGCCCGGACCATCGCTGAGCGGGGGGTGCAGCTCATCGCCACCGCCCACGGGAACACCCTGGAGAACCTGGTCATGAACCCCACCATGTCGGACCTGGTGGGCGGGGTGCAGACGGTCATCCTTGGGGACGTGGAAGCCCGGCGGCGGCGCACCCAGAAGACGGTCCTGGAGCGCAAGGCCCCACCCACCTTCCCCATCCTGGTGGAGATCCAGGGGTGGGACAAGGTGGCGGTCAACAAGGACGTCGCCGAGACCGTGGACCTCATTCTGCGGGGCGTCGCTCCCTCCCCAGAGATTCGCGCGGTAGACACCTTGGGGAGGGTGAGGAAGAGCCGTCCTTCTGCCATCCCGATTCCATCGGGGCCTACGGCTCAGGCGGAACCTAGGGCTCAGGCAGAGGCGCTCGCGCTGAAGGAGCATCCCTCCCTCCCCCAGCCGGTCCAGCGTGGAGGCTCGCCTGCCTTCACCAGGGTGCTTCCCTTTGGGGTGAGTCGTAGCCGTTTGGAGGAGGTGGCTAAGGGACGAAACGCGGCCATTCAGGTGGTGCGGGACCTGAAGGAGGCCGACGTCCTTCTGACCACCAAGAACTACTACCGGCGAAGCGCTTCCACCCTGAGGGCCGCCGAGTCGGAGGGGAAGCCCATCTACGTGTTGCGGAAGAACACCGTGCCCCAGATGGAGGAGTTCTTGCGGAGCGTGGCTCCCAATGGCGAGTCCCGAGGCGACCCTCTTCACGAGGCCATGCAGGAGGCGGAGGGCGCTGTACGGCGAGTCTTCCAGGGGGAGCGGGAGGTGGACCTGGCGCCCCAGACCTCGTACATTCGTCGGCTGCAGCACCTGGTGGCCCAGCGTAGCCAGGTGGCCTCTCGTAGCCGAGGGCGGGAGCCCCACCGTGGGGTGACCATCTTCGGGGAGTAGGCGGGGCTGGGCTAGTCCAGGCGGCGATATCCCGCTCGGCCTGCTTTGCCTAAAAAGTTCCGGAGAGGAGGAGTTCGGAGGGGGCGGAGTCCCCTCTGACGGGGGTATGGGGGTGCCCCCCATATCTAAAACCTCCCCCTTCCTGGAAGGAAGGGGGCCAGGGGGATGGTGAAACCGGAGAGTCAACTTGACCTTTCGTTGGGTGCGAACATATGGGGCTTTTCATCTCCTTTGAAGGCGGGGAGGGCAGCGGCAAGAGCACCCAGGCCAAGCGCCTGTGGGAGCGGCTCAGGGATGCAGGCTGCCCGGCGCTTCTCGTTCAAGAGCCGGGCTCCACGCCTCTGGGGTGGGCCCTCCGCAACCTCCTGAAGAGCCACCAGGGCATGGCCCCTTCCACGGAGCTGGCCCTCTTCGCCGCTGCCAGGGCCGAGCTGGTGGAGAAGGTCATCAAGCCGGAATTGACCAGCGGGACCGTTATTGTGGCCGACAGGTATCTGGACTCCACCGTGGCGTACCAGGGGTATGGCCGGCGGCTGCCCGTGGAGCTTATCAACACTCTCAACGCCTTTATCACCCAGGGGCTCAAGCCCACGCGCACCTTCCTCCTCGATCTGGATTCTGCCGAGGGTCTGCGGCGGTTGGGCCAGGCCCAACTTTCCCTAGTCCAGGAGGGTGAAACTCGCCAGAGCGGGAGGGCCGACCAGGAGGGGCAACGGCGCTTCGAGGAGGAGCCCCTGGCCTTTCACCGCCGCGTCCGCCAGGGGTACCTGGCCCTGGCCAAGGCCGAGCCCCAGCGGTTTGTCGTCCTGGACGCCAGCAAGCCTCCCGAGGTGCTGGAAGAGGTCATCTGGAAAGAGGTCTCCACTCTTCTGGCAAACGCCTCATTGCGCTCTTAGCGTTTGGTTGTATCGGGTCGCGTACTAACTAGAGATTCTTCGCTACGCTCAGAATTACATTCACAAATCTGTCACCCTGAGAGGCTGTGAGGAAATTGTCATTGCGAGGGTGTATCCGCCCGCGGCAATCTGGCGTGGGGTTCCCGCGTATGCCGAGTCCGGGATTCCTTCACAATTTCTGGCCGGTCCTTTACTGAGGCCTCAACCCCTCGCATTGACGCCCCTAGCGGCGTTCCTTACACTACTCTACAAATCCACTGACTGGCGCCGCTTCACATGGCATTCAAAGACCTTCGCGAGTTCATCGCCTTCCTGGAGAGCAAGGGCCACCTCCGGCGCATTGCCACGCCCGTCACCTGGGACCTGGAGATCGCCGAGGTCTCCGACAGGGTGGTGAAGCGCGGCGGCCCTGCTCTGCTCTTCGAGAACGTGAAGGGGTACGACATCCCCGTCCTCATCAACACCTTCGGGGCTCAGCAACGCATGGCCTGGGCCCTAGGGGTGGAGCGGCTCGACGACCTGGGGGGACGGGTCCGCCACCTGCTGGAGATGGCCCAGGGGGGACCGCCTGCTGGCCTGCTCGCCAAACTCCGCGCCCTGGGTGAGCTGCGGAAGCTGGCCTCCTATCGCCCCAAGACAGTCCGCAGCGCACCGTGCCAGGAGGTGGTCTTGGAGGGCGACGCCGTGGACCTCCTCCGGTTCCCTATCCTCAAGTGCTGGCCCCTGGACGGCGGCCGCTTCATCACCCTTCCCCTGGTCATTTCGCGAGACCCTGAGACCGGGGTGCGCAACGTGGGCACCTACCGGATGCAGGTCTACGACAAGCGCACCACCGGCATGCACTGGCAGACCCACAAGGTGGGCGCCCACCACGCCCGGGTGGCCCAGGGGCGGATGGAGGTGGCCGTGGCCCTGGGCGGCGACCCTGCGACCATCTGGACCGGCTCGTCGCCGCTGCCGCCAGGGGTGGACGAGCTACTGGTGGCGGGCTTCCTGCGCGATGAGCCGGTGGAGGTTGTCCAGGCCAGGACGGTGGACCTGGAGGTGCCCGCCCACGCCGAGATCGTCCTGGAGGGGTACGTGGACCCCGGAGAGACGCGTCTGGAGGGGCCTTTCGGCGACCACACCGGCTACTACTCCGAGCCGGAGGAGTACGCGGTGTTCCACGTCACGGCCATTACCCACCGGCGGCAGCCCATCTATCCCACCATCATCGTAGGGCGTCCGGTCCAGGAGGACTACTTCATGGGCAAGGCCTCGGAGCGCCTTCTGCTGCCCTTCCTCCAGATGGTGCTGCCCGAGGTGGCGGACATCAACATGCCGGCCGAGGGCATCTTCCACAACCTGGTCATCGTCTCCATCAGGAAGGAGTACCCCGGTCACGCCCAGAAGGTGATGCACGCCCTTTGGGGCATGGGGCTTCTCATGCTGGCCAAGACCATCGTCGTGGTGGACCACGGTGTGAACGTCCACGACCTTTCCGAGGTGGCCTGGCGAGTGGCCGGCAACATCAGCCCTGCCCAGGACATCCTGTTCACGACGGGCCCCCTCGACGACCTGGATTACGCCGCGCCGACGCCCAGGTTCGGGAGTAAGATGGGCATTGACGCCACGGAGAAGGGCCCTGCCGAGGGGCGGACGCGCCCCTGGCCTTCCGAGATCGCCATGAGCCCGGAGGTGAAGGTCCTGGTGGACGGGAAGTGGAAGCAGTATGGGATTGGTGGGTGAGGGGGCAAGGGGTGTTCAGAGGGGCGAAGCCCCTTTGACGGGGGTCTGGGGGTGACCCCCAGATATAATTTCCTCCCCCTTCCTGGCTAGGAAGGGGGACAGGGGGATGGTTGAAAAGGTTTTTCATCACCCTTTTACAGGAACTGTTGGAGCAAAGCTCCCCGCATGGGAGAGGGTCAGGGTGAGGGGCGGTAATAAATGGCAAATGCCCACACAACACAACCAACCGTCCAGAGTGGCCCCCTGACCAAGCTGCGCTACGTCCTGGAGGCGGTGAAGGTCGAACAGAGCCTCTTCGCCCTTCCCTTTGCCTACCTGGGCATGCTGCTGGCGGCGGAGGGGCTGCCCACCTGGTCCGCCTTCCTCTGGGTCACGGTGGCTATGGTGGGCGCTCGCAACGCGGGCATGGCCCTCAACCGCGTCCTGGACCGCCGCCTGGACGCTCTGAATTCCCGCACCGCCGGCCGCCACCTGCCGAGGGGCCTACTGAAGCCCTGGCAGCTGACGGCTCTTGGGGTGGTGGGCCTGGCCCTGCTTTTTGTGGCCGCCGCCCAGCTCAACACCCTGGCCTTGGCGCTCTCGCCTCTGGCTGCCCTGGCCGTGGTCGGCTACTCGGTGGCAAAGCGGTTCACCTGGCTCACCCACTTCGCCCTGGGGCTGACCCTGGCCATCGCCCCCGCAGGCGGGTGGATCGCCGTCACCGGCTCGATCTCCTGGGAGACCATCCTGCTGGTGTTCATCTTGGCCACCTTTGCCAGCGGCTTCGACATTTTTAACACGGCCCCCGATGTCGAGTTCGACCGTGTCCACGGCGTCCACTCCATTCCGGCCCGCTTCGGGGTTCCGGTTGGCTTCTGGGTGGCGCGCCTTCTTCACCTGGGCACCTCCCTCGGTCTCCTGGCGCTGGGCCTCGGCCTGGGGCTGGCGTGGCCCTATTACACCGGGTGGGCCATCGCCACGGGGCTGCTTGTCTATGAGCACCGGGCCCTTTCGCCCCAGGACCTGTCGAGGCTGGGCTTCGTCTTCTCGACGGCCAACGCCCTCGTCAGCGTGACCGTGCTTTTGTTCACCGCCATTGCGGTATTCCTGGGGAGGTGAAGCGTGGACCCCATCGTCGTAGGCATCACGGGGGGCAGCGGCGCGCTCCTGGCCCAGCGAGCGGTGGACCAGCTTCTGGCCAGTGATGTGCCGGTGGCCCTGGCGTGCTCGGCGGCGGGACGTATGGTTTGGCAGGAGGAGATGGATGAGCCCTTCGGAGCGGCCCTGGAGCGGTGGCGCCGCTCGTCCCTCTTCACCACTTACGCCGTCGGCGAGCTGAAGGCCCCCATCGCCAGCGGCACTTTCCCCACGGCGGGGATGCTCGTCGTCCCGTGCAGCATGAACACCCTCGCCGCCATCGCTCACGGCCTGTCCGATAACCTCATCCGCCGCGCCGCCGACGTGACCCTGAAGGAAGGGCGCAAGCTGGTGCTGGTGCCCAGGGAGACGCCTCTTTCGGCGATCCATCTGGAGAACATGCTGGCCCTGGCCCGGATGGGTGTCACCATCCTCTCCCCTGAACCCGCCTTCTACCTGCACCCCCAGTCCATTGACGACGTGGTGGCCTTCATCGTGGGCCGCGCCCTCAACGCGCTAGGGGTGCCCAACGCCCTGCCGGACCACCTGCGCTACCAGCGGCGCAGCGAGTAGGGGCAGGGCGTTGGGCGCTAGCTTGTGACGTAAAGCACAGGCCCTTGCAGGTCTGGGCCCTCTGCGGTATGCTCATGGAGTATGATTGGAGTGCAACGTCCCCTGCAGCCAACTCTCAGCGAGGAGATTTCATAGGGCATCAGCAGGGTGATGGAAAAGGGGAGTCCAGAGGGGCGAAGCCCCGGAGCCTGCCCTGAGCGTAGCCGAAGGGGTGGGGGTCTGGGGGTATCCCCCAGATATAATCCCCTACCCATTTCCTGGCCAGGAAGGGGGTAGGGGGATGCCGAAGGCCCCGCATCTATCGGGGGTCGAAAAGGGTTTTCCAACCCCCTGTAAGACCGTTGCTGACGAAGGAGGAGGACCGTGGCAAAGTACACCAAGAACGAGGCGCAGGAGTGGGCGGGGGAGCACCTGAAAGGGCAGTGGAGCACCCTGGTGACCCCCTTCACGCCTGAGGACCAGGTGGACGAGGCGGCTCTCCGCCATGAGGTCCGCCACGTCCGTAGCCTGGGGACCCGGGGCGCCGGTGCCACCTGGGGCATAGGAGAGTTCTGGAGCCTGAGCCAGGATGAGCGTCTCCGCATCTACGACATCGTGAGCGACGAGGCTCGGGGCCAGTGGCCCATCGCTGCCCACGTGACCAACAACTCGGCCAGGGAGATGCTGGCCCTCGCCCGGCACGCCGAGGGCGTGGGCTTCGACCTCCTTATCGTGGCGCCGCCTTCGGTCATGGCTAAGACCGAGGCGCAGGTCATCGAGTACGTGCAGCTTCTGGCGGAGCATACGAATCTGGCCATCATGTTCTACAACACCCCCCAGTTCGGCCTGGTGATGAGCGCCCAGGGGTTGAAGCGCCTCTGCCAGATCTCCAACGTGGTGGGCGTCAAGGAGGCCAGCGGCAACCGAGCCCTCTCCCTGGAGACCCACCTGCTGATGGGCAAAGAGGCCATCATCAGCGTCCCCGACGAGTGGATCTTCTGGAACGCCCGGGAGATGGGCTTCCGGCAGCAGGTGATGTTCGCCAACACATCCGACTGGCGCTTTGACACCCCCGAGGCCAACCACTACGTGCAGTTCGTGGATCGGGCCTGTGAGGGCGACCTGGACGATAAGTTCTACGATACGCACCTCAAGGCCATTAAGGAGCTCTCGGACAAGTGGTGGGGCCTCGCCGTGCAGAAGTTCGGCGGCGCACTGCCGGTCTCCATGTGCAAGTACTGGGGCTCGCTTATGGGCCTCCAGACCGGGCCCGTGCGCCTACCCCACAAGGAGCTGAGCCCCCAGGAAAAGGAGCAGCTCAAGCGGGAGTTGGCAGCCCTGCGGCCCTTGCCCGCCGAGAAGAAGGAGACCTCTGTTGGCCAGAGGGATGTTCTGGGCGATAGGGTCTACGTGACCAGCCCTTCGTCTTCGCCGGCCAAGGGCCCTTCCAATGGTGGTCACTCAACCTGGCTTCGCACCCCAGCCGCCACCTCGGGCATGATGCTCATGGTCAGCGTCCAGAACCTGGAGGAGGCCCTGGAGGCTGAGCGAGGCGGCGCCGACGTGGTTGACATCAAGAACCTGCAGGAGGCCATGGTGGGCTCGGGCAATCCCTTGGTGGTGAAGGAGGTGCGGGCGCGCATTCCTGCCGACAAGCACGTGAGCGTCACCCTGGGGGTGGTGCCCAACCAGCCGGGCACCGTGGCCATGGCCGTCTATGCGGCGGCGCAGCTGAACGCCACCTCGGTGAAGGTGGGGTTTGTGCGGGCCGACTACGATACCGCCGTGGAGGTCCTGCGGGCTGCACGAGAGGCCCTTCAAGGCTCCACCACCAAGCTCGTCGGCTCCCTCTTCGCCGACAACCCCCTCTACGACGGCCTGGACCCCCACCTGACGGTTAAGCTGGCCAAGGATGGGCAGTGTGATGGGTTCCTTATCGACACCCTCACCAAGGACGGGCGCAACCTCTTCGATTTCCTGACGGAGCAGGAGCTCCGCGAGATGGTGCTGCAGGGCAAACAGCTGGGGCTGAGCACCGCCCTGTCGGGGCACCTGAGGATCGAGGACCTGGACGAGCTGGCCCGCATCAACCCCGACATCGTGGGCGTCCGTGGGGCTGTGTGCTCCACCGGCGACCGTAACCGGAGCGTGGCCTGGGAGGCCGTTGCCCGCTTTAAGAAGGAGCTGGACCGCCGCAAGAGCGGGGAGGTGAACGTTCACGCCTCGGCCTCGACGCCAGCCAGCAACGGAGCCAAGGCGGGTTGGGTGGTCATTGACGGCCGCGGCAAGAGCTGCGCCGGCGTCCTGGCGGCACTGACCCAACAGATGGAGCACGATCGTTCCTCCATCACCGAGGCCATCCTGGCCGACGCCCTCAACATCTACGACGTCATCGTCTGGGCGGAGCAGGCGGGCCACAAGCTGCTGACCCAGCGCCAGGACACCGACGGTACCGTGCGGGTGCTCATCCAGCCGTAGCAGGGCGTGCTGCAGGTTTCCTCCTGGTAAGCGCTGCGCAGATCCGCGCTCGCGGGGAGCGCCTTGCAGGAAGGGTACTTCGTATCTGGCCTGGACCTCTGCATACATGGCGCGGTGTCCTGCAAAAGAGATGTGGCTTTGTGATGACGACGCACCTAGTTGGAATCGCTATGCGTGGTTGGCAGCTATTGCCCATCTCAAAGTGCCACCCCTCCCCATAAGGGGAAAAGCCTTCTTCACGAAAGCTAGCCCCATGACCCAGCTCACCGGCGAAGCCAAGGCCCAGTACGTGCGGCGGCTCTTCTCCCGCATCGCGGGGCGCTACGACCTGCTGAACTCCGTCATGACTGGGCGGATGCACTACCGGTGGAAATCTCGCACCGCTCGCTTGGCGGCCCAGGGGGTGGCGGGAGACGCCCTGGACGTTGCCACCGGCACCGGGGACATCGCCTTCAGGCTGGCTCGGCAGCCAGGGGTGCGGCGAGTAGTGGGCGTGGACTTCGCGCCCCCCATGCTGTCCATAGCCTTCCGAAGAGGAAAGACCCAGCCCAGAGGTGCGCCGGTGGCCTTCCTGCTGGGCGATGCCCTCGCCTTGCCCTTTCCCGATGCCGTCTTTGCGTGTGTTACCACCGGCTTCAGCCTGCGAAACGTGGCCTCCCGGGAGCGGATGCTCCAGGAGATACACCGGGTGCTGGCGCCCGGGGGCAGGGCGTGCCTTCTGGAGACCACGCCGGTGGCGCCTTGCGGCGTCCTGCCCCGTCTCTTTCGGTTCTACTTTCACCGGGTGGTGCCCCTGTTTGGCCTTCTCCTGGCGGGCGATCGTGAGGCCTACACCTACCTCCCCCGCTCGGTTGAGGGGTTTCCGCCTGCCGAGGAGCTGGCGGCGATGATGCAGCGTGCGGGGTTCACGAAGGTGAGCTACACCCTGGTGGGCATGGGCACGGTCGGCATTCACCAGGGAGTCAAGGTCTGAAGGAGGTGTGCTGATGCCCTTTATTTCCCGTGACAACGCCCCGATAAGCCAACCTTTCCCCGGGGTCACCATTCGGAGTCTGGTGGGGTCCGCGGTGGGGGCCCAGGGCCTCACGGTGAACGAGAACACGGTGGAGCCCCAGCAGGGGATCCCGGCCCATGTGCACCCCACCCATGAAGAGACCGTCGTGATTTTGGAGGGGGAGTTTCGCGCCAGGGTGGGCGACGAGGAGCGGGTGGTTCGGCCAGGAGACATCGTGCTTGTGCCGCAGGGGGTGCGCCATCAGCTGCTCAGTGTGGGTGCACGGCCTGGGCGCATCCTTGCCATCTTTCCCACCCTGGACGTCGTGCGGCAACTGGTGGAGTGACCCTTCGACTGGATCAGGGTGAGCGGGCAGGGCGTGCCCCCCACCTCTGAACTCTTCCTCTCCTGGACTTTTGGGCAAGGTGCCCTGTGCCAAGAAAACCGATATTGTGGCAGAGAAGCCATGAGAGTGGCATAATGAGCGTGTTATGGCACGGTCCAGTGATGGCGAAGTCCGAATAGGTCCTCAGGGCCGGCTGGTCATCCCAGCTACGCTACGGAAGACCCTTGGCCTACGCTCGGGAGATAGGCTCATGGCCCGGGTGGAGGACGGCTGCCTTGTCCTGGAAACGCGGGAGCACATCCTGGCGCGCGTCAAGGCCCGCTTTGCGAAAATACCTTCTGGGGTGAGTCTGGTCGAGGAGCTACTTGCCGAAAGGCGTGCTGAAGCCCTCCGGGAAGAGGAAGCATGAGGGAGGTCACGGAGGTCGTCCTGGATGCCTCAGCCCTTCTTGTGGCTCTTCACGGGGAGCCCGGAGGCAGCCTTGTTGAACCCCGTATAGACCGAGCGGCCATATCCAGCATCAACTGGGCCGAGGTGCTCCAGCGCCACGTGGCGCGAGGCATAGCCATAGGAGGCCTGCGGGCAGATCTGGAGGCACTGGGCCTGACCATCGTGCCGTTCTCCGCAGAAGACGCCGAGGCTGTGGCCAGGCTCTGGCCTAACAGTCGCTCGCTGGGCCTTTCGTTGGGGGATCGCGCATGTCTTGGTTTGGCCTTGCGTCTGGGGCTGCCCGCCCTCACGGCTGATCGGGTTTGGGCGGGCCTCCAAGTTGGGGTAGAGGTACAGGTGGTCCGGTGAGTGCTCAGGTCAAAGCACAGGGCGTCCCTGGCGCTCTGGCCTAGCGGGCGGGAACCCAGGGGCTAGGGAACGGGCTGAAACGTCAGCCTCAGGGCTTTTCGAGTCTTGGGTGTCAGGCGTGCCCAGTGGGCGATGCGGTAGCCCAACACCCACACGATGCCCCGGTCGCCGATCACAAGGGGAATGTGTGTCCGCAGGCGGCCGGGGACCTTGGCGTCCACCAGGAAGTCCTGCAGCCGCTTCTCCTCCTCCATTCCCAGGGGTTGGAACCGGTCTCCCTGCAGCCGCGTCCGCACAAATAGGCGCGGCCCCACCACGTCCATGTCCAGGATGGCCTGGTGCTCCCCCTGATTGCTAAGGGTGGTGTCAGGCGACACCTGCTCGGCCACCACCGTCCACCCTGGCAGGCGCGTGGTTCCTGGGACGGTCAGCGGGTGGGCGTCCTCCTCGGAGGGTGCCGGCCGTGGGGGCCGGGGGTCCCTCGTCAACAGGGCCCGAGCGAACTCCACAAAGAAAGTGACTCCTCCTGGCAGGTGGGCGCTCCGCCCCGAAGGGCCGGACATCTGCTCCATCATTTCCTCAACGTGGATCTGCTCCAGGCCCTGGGGCGTGCCCTCGCGGAGCTGGGCGTAGGCAAGGCGGAGCAGGTGGCTCTGCACGGCGGGGTTCAGGGCGGCGAAGGCCTTGCGGTCCAGGAGGATGTTGCCGGCCTCCTCTCGCACCACCTGGGGCCAGACCTCCTGAATCCTTTGGTCCAGAAAGGCCACCTCGCGAGTCGCTGCATGGGCGAGACGCCCAAGGGCCTCTCTGATGGCGGGGTTGTACTCCTCCAGCATCGGCAGCAGCTCAAGGCGAAGGCGGTTGCGGAGGGGGACGAGGGACAGGTTGGTGGAGTCCTGGCGAGGGTTGAGCTGGAGCACCTCGCAGTAGCGGTGGGTCTCCTCTCGGGGGACATCCAGCAGGGGGCGGAAGAGCCGCACGGGCAGCCCCTCCACTTGCAAGGTGCTGAGGGTCTGCATTCCTGCCAGGCCGGCGATCCCCGTTCCCCGCACCAGGTGCAGGAGGACCGTCTCCGCCTGGTCGTCGGCGGTGTGGCCCAGGGCCACGGCGTCGGCGTGGACCTCCTGGCTTAGCTCGGCGAAGAACCGATAGCGGGCGTGGCGCGCCGCGGCCTCCGAGGGCAACGGGGCCTGGGGGTCCTCTCGGAGGCGGACCTTGCGGACGAAGGTAGGGATGCCCGCCTGGCGCAGGGTGTACTGCACGAAAAGGGCGTCCTCGGCCCCCTCCTTGCCGCGGATGCCGTGGTCCATGTGGGCCCCGTAGAGGGTGAGGTTCAGGGGCTCGCGCAGGTGCCACAGGGCGTGGGCCAGGGTGAGGGAGTCGGGGCCTCCTGACACAGCGAGGATAAGGCTGCCCCCGGGCGCAAGCCCAGCGGCGCGCAGCCCCCGCTCCACCCTGCGGGCGACGCCGTTCACTAGGGCGCGGTCTTGGGGGTCCTGGGGTGCGGGAGGCGCAGTGGGGCGTGAGGGTCTACGGGGGGATGCCATAGTGCGCTACCTCTGGCTCTGAGCTTTGGCTGGGGGCTTGGCGATGACGGTGACCGTTTCAATCTTTACCCCCGCCATTTCGCTCACCACTAGCTGGAAGGAGTCGTGGGCAATCTGCTCGCCTTCGTGGGGGATGTGGCCCAGGACGCTGAGGATGAAGCCCGCCAGGGTCTCGTAGTCCCCCTCGGGGAGGTTCAGGCTCAGCCTCTCGTTGGCCTCGTCAATGCGGATGCCGGCGTCCACCTTGAAGGTCTGCTGGTTCATGGGTCGGACCTCCTCCAACGGGGCCCCCTCCTCGGCCGCCCGTCCCACCACCTCCTCCACCAGGTGCTTGAGGGTCACCAGCCCGGCGGTCCCACCGTACTCGTCAATGACGATGGCCATCTGGTGGCCTGCCTTCTGGAGCTCGGGCAGCAGGTGGGAGATGAGCTTTGTTTCGGGGGTGAAGTAGGTGGGCCGGACCAGCGTGGTGACGTCCTCCTGGTGCCCGATCTTTCCCAGGGCCATGGCGTGCATCACGTCTTTCACCGTAAGGATGCCGATGACGTTGTCGGTGTGCTCTGCGTGGACGGGAAAGCGGGTGTGGGTCCTCTCGGCGTAGATGTGGAGGAAATCGGCCAGGGTGGTTCCCTGTTCCACCCAAAGGACCTCCGTGCGAGGGGTCATCACCTCCCGCACCTGGCGGTTCCCGAACCGGAACACCTTCTCCAGCATCTCGGCCGCGGTGTGCTCCACGGACCCGATCTGCTGGCCCAAGGCTATCAGGAGCCGGATGTCGGTCTCGGAGATGGTTGCCCCCTGGCTTGGAGCCCGCACCAGCCTTCGGGTCAGCCGCGCCAGGGCGTGGACGGCGCCGCCCACGGGGGTCAACAGCCACTCAGCAGCCAGCAGAGGTCGCCAGAGGAGGAAAGCCGCTCGCTCTGGATGGGCAGTAGCGATGGTCTTGGGCACCGACTCTCCAAAAATGAGGAGCAAAACGGTGACCACAATGGTGGCCGCAATCACTCCCAGATCGGGATCGCGCAGCATCTGAATGGCTATAGCGGTTCCCAGGGCCGCGGCGGCGGTGTTGACCAGGTTGTTCCCCAAGAGCACCGTGGAGAGCAGACGCTCGGGGTGCTGGGCCAGCTCCAGGACTTGGCTGGCCCCGGGGGTCTTGCTTTGGGCCAGCCGCCTGAGGCGGGCTTGGCGGACCGTTTGGATGGATAAGAACGCCGCCTCGCTGGCCGAGAAAAAGGCAGAGAGCACCAGGCAGACCGCCAGGAGGGCCAGTGGCACCGACATGGGGATGTTTTCCATTATTTCGTCACCAAGCGACGCTGGCCTGCGGGAGAATAGCTTTCCTTCGGATTCTCATCTTAGCATTCCCATTGTACAGGGTCAAAACGGGTCCGGTCGCCCAAGGGTTTGGCTGTTCACGTGCGCATATGGGTGAGATGATGGCTAAGACCTCTGGAGAGTGGCATGGCGCCTACACATCTCGACTGTTGCGCGCCAACAAAGGTAGGAGGGTAGCGCAGCGAGGGCCTTTGGTGTAGAATGTCCCCATAGCAGAGTGACGTGTAGGAGATGACCATGCGCGCAAGGCGTCGGCGTGAACAGGGGGAGGGCGTCTCCTAAAGAAGGCTTTGACTGGTGTGATAGGTCAAGGAGCTGGCTGCGGAGAGGCCGGCTCCTTGTGTGTTAAGGCTGTCTGGCAGGCTGCGGAAATAGGGGTGTCCAGAGGGGCGAAGCCCCTTTTGGTGGGGGTCTGGGGGTACCCCCCCCAGAGAGAATCTCTACCCCCTTCCTGGCCAGGAAGGGGGGCAAGGGGGATGGTCGAAAGGGTTTTCCAGCATCCTGCTTAGGCATTGGGTTGGGTGCAATGTCCTGTGGACAAAGCTCAATGAGGAAGCGCGCTCGTTTGGATACCTTGGGGGTATGCTACACTTTCTAAAGGCAAACCTGGCAACGGGGCAACGACTATGAACGGAGCGATTGAAGCGATCGAGTGGGTTCCCGAGGGGACTGTCACCAGCCCGGCCGGCTTCCTGGCAGGAGCCACCTATGCCGGTCTCAAGACCTACGGGCAGAACAAGCTGGACCTGGGGGTTCTTGTCTCCGAGCGCCCCTCTAGCGTCGCAGGGGTCTTCACCACCAACGTCATCAGGTCTGCCTCGGTGGTTCTCAGCCAGTTGAGGGTCGCCTCGGGGAGCGCCAGGGCGGTGGTGGTCAACAGCGGCTGCGCCAACGCCTGCGTGGGGGACCAGGGCATGAAGGATGCCGTGGAGACCACAGCCCTGGCCGCCATTCAGCTTGGCCTGCCGTCCCGAGAGGTCCTCTTTTGCAGCACCGGGATCATCGGTGTAGAGCTTCCCATGGCCCTCATCCGGGGCGGCTTGCCGAAGGTGCAGCTCTCCAGCGGTGGAGGCCATGGCCTGGCGCGCGCCATGATGACCACCGACACCCATCCCAAAGAGGTGGCGGTGACCTTTTACCTGGGGGACAAGAAGGTGACCCTGGGAGGCGTCTGCAAGGGCTCGGGCATGATTCACCCCAACATGGCCACCATGCTTTGCCTCTTGGCCACCGACGCCGCCGTGGACCCGCAGTTCCTCCAACGAGCCCTCAAGACGTCCGTAGACCTCTCTTTCAACCAGGTCACGGTGGACGGCGACACCAGCACCAACGACTCTCTGATCCTCCTGGCGAACGGGGTTGCGGGGAACCCCCCTTTGACGGCCGATTCTCCCGACGCCGACACCTTCCAGATCGCCCTGAACAACGTGTGCGTGTTCCTGGCGCGGGAGCTGGCCGGAGACGGGGAGGGCGCAACCAAGCTCATTACCGTCATGGTGGAGGGGGCCGCGAGTGTTCTCGATGCACGCTTGGCGGCCAGGGTGGTGGCAGGCTCGGCCCTGGTCCGCACGGCGGTCCACGGGAACGACCCCAACTGGGGCAGGGTCCTGGCGGCCTTAGGGAGAAGCGGCGCTCAGGTAGAGGAGCGGAAGGTTGCCCTGTTTGTCAACCAGATCTGTATTATGGAGGGTGGCGCCCCCATTCCCTTTTTTAAGGAGGCGGTGGTGGCCGCCATGAACACACCGGAGGTGGTCTTCCGGCTGAGCTTGGGTCTGGGGGACGGCGAGGCCAGCGCCTGGTCCTGTGATCTCACCGAGGAGTACGTGACCATCAACAGCGCCTACACGACGTAAGGGCTTCTCTAGCAGGCTGTTGAAGAAGGGGTGTCCAGAGGGGCGAAGCCCCTTTGGCAGGGGTCTGGGGGTGTTCCCCAGATACAACCTCCGCCCCCTTCCTGGCCAGGAAGGGGGACAGGGGGATGGTCGAAAGGGTTTTTCAGCACCTTGCTGGTGGCCATGGTTGCGGGGAAGGGGTGGCGGGGGAACAACACATGATCCACACAAGAGGACAGGAGGCGGCCGTCATGCCGGACTCTTCTGGGGCCGTCATCCGACAGGCGGAGGTGGGGGACCTGCCCGCCATCACCCGCATCCACAACGAGGGCATCGAGGACAGGATCGCCACCCTGGACCTGGAGCCCTACACTGTGGAGGAGAAAGCCGAGCAGTTTGCTCTGATGACCTCTCAGGACCCCACACTGGTGGCCGAGGCGGGTGGGGAGGTGGTGGGGTGGGCGTCCCTCCATCCCTTCTCCTCTCGCAAGGGGTACTGGGGCGTGAAGGAGCTCTCCATCTACGTTGCGCGTCCCTGGCGCTACCAGGGCATTGGGGCGCGCCTGCTGGAAGAACTGCTGCAGCGGGCCAATGCCCTGAACATCTACAAGGTAATCCTCAATGTTCTCCCCTACAACCAGCCCGCCCTGGCCCTCTACCGACAGGTGGGCTTCCGCGAGGTGGGGGTCTACCACAACCAGGGCCGCATCGATGGCAAGTGGACGGACATCCTCGTCATGGAAAAGCACTTGGAGCTTGAGGACACGCCTGCCGGCTAGTCTGGGGCTTTCTCGTCTTCCTCTCCAGCCGGTGTTTGACCATTGCGGTCGTTTCTAGCCGTTCTTCCCCTCAAACCTCGCACGATTGCGTTGCCATGGCCCCATCAGTTGAATGCTTAACACCCATTTTTGGGACTGGTATAAAAGAGGCCATTGTCCTTCCTTGCCTATGGGGCGAAGGCCCCCAAGAAGAGAAAGGAGACAGAAGGCATGGCTGATTCTGATTTCCGGGATAAGGCGGCTATCGTTGGCGTCGGGTACAGCCGGAGGCAGACGCCCGTCTTCAACAGGAACTCCGGGGTGAGCGTCATGACCCTGGCGGTGAATGCGGCCGTGGACGCGTGCCGGGACGCCGGCATCGATCCCAAGGACCTGGATGGGGGCTTTGTCTACGGTATGGCAGACAGCGTAGGGCCCGGCCAGGTGCTGGCGAACCTGGGGGCCCAGAGAGTCAACTACGCCGTTATGGGTGAGGGGGGAGGGAGCCACGCCGCCATCACGGCGGTCGTGGCGGCGGAATCGGTCATACATGGGAACGTCAAGTACTTCCTCTGCTACCGGGCCATGAACGGTCGGACCGGAGTGCGGATGGGTGGCCAGGGGCGCCCGCCGCCGCCGGCCAGCATGGGCGGACCCGGGAAGTGGAGCGTCACCTACGGCCTGGGCGGGCCTCCCCACAGCTTCGGCTTTGCCGCCCGGCGGTACATGGCAAGGTACGGCATCACCAGTGAGGACTTTGGCAGGATGGCCGTCAACAGCCGTAGCCACGCCGTCAACAACCCTCGGGCCGTGATGCGCGCGCCCATTACCCTTGAGGACCACCAGAACTCTCGTTACGTCTCCGAGCCCTATCACCTTCTGGACTGCTGCCAGGAGACCGACGTGGCCTGCGCCTACATCGTCACCACGGTCGAGCGGGCCCGGGACCTGAGGAAGCGGCCGGTCCTTATCTCTTCCGGCATGGCAGCCCCGGCTCCAGGCAGGACAACATCGATGACACCGGTGGCGCTTATCTGGCGGGCGTCCTCCTGGGACAGGCAGGCATTGAGCTGAAGGACATTGATGTCTTCAATCCCTACGACAACTTCACCGACACACCGATGCGGAGTGCGGAGGACTTCGGGTTCTGCGGGCAGGGGGAGTTCCCGGACTTCATGAAGGGTGGGCGCATCGACTTCGATGGCGAGTTGCCCATGTTTACCCAGGGCGGTTTGATGAACGAAGGGTATGCCCACGGGATCAACAACGTCACCGAAACGGTGATGCAGCTAAGGGGCGATGCCGAGGACCTGTGCCCCCAGTGGCAGGAGGGGATTCACACCTACGACCGGAAGATCTGCCGCCAGGTCCGGAACGCTGAAATCGGCCTCCACTTCAGCATAGCAGCCGTGTCTGGCGTCATTTTGAAGAGAGGGTAGCGACATGACAACTCAGCCACAGGCCAAGCCCCCCGTCCCACGACCGGAAGAAGACGACAAGCCTTTTTGGGACGTCACCAAGCGACATGAGCTGGTGATTCAGCGGTGTGCCGAGTGCAAGCAGTTCCGCCCCCACCCCAGTTGACCTGCCCCAACTGCTACAGCGAGCAGTTCGAGTGGGTGAAGCTCAGTGGCCGGGGGAGCATCTACACCTTCATCGTGGTGCACCAGCCGGGAACTTCTGTCTTTCTGCCCCTGGTGCCCTACAACATTGTCCAGGTGACCCAGGAGGAGGCGCCCAACATCCGGATCGTGGGCAACGTGGTGGGCACAGACAACTCCAAGCTCAAAGTGGGGATGCACGTCAAGGCTGTCTTCGACGACGTGATGCCGGAGGTCACGATGGTCCGGTGGGAGGCTCGCTAGATGAAGGGTAGTCATCAGTGCCAGGGGAGGCGCGATGCTCGCGCCTCCCCTTTGTTTTCTCGACCTGGCCCGTCCTTGGGGAAGACCTTTGGGCCTGTCTTGGCTATAATGGTGTTCTGCCTTTTGAAGGATGTGTGGGCTTTGCCCCAAAAGTCCTGAAGAAGAGGAGTTCATCCCGATGCGGCATCGGGATGACGAGGATATGGGGGACACCCCCATATCTAAAACATCCCCCTTCCTGGAAGGAAGGGGGTCAGGGGGATGGTGAAACCGCAGCGTCAAGCGAGACTTGCATACCTGTATGCGACTTTTGGGGCAATGCCGGACGGATGGGAGAGACTGCGTCAATGGCTGAAGGCACCGTGGTGGTCAAGATAGGGGGCAGCACCCTGGGCAGCCAGGACACCTGCCTCCAGGACGTGGTGGCCCTTCAGGAGCGGGGTGTTCCCACCATCGTTGTTCACGGCGGCGGAGCGCTCATTACCGCGTGGATGCAGAAGCAGGGGCTGCGCCCCAGCTTTGTTCGGGGCCTTCGGGTCACCGACGTCCCCAGCATGGAGGTGGTCACCGCCGTCCTCGGGGGGCTGGTGAACAAGGGCCTGGTGGCGACGCTGATGAGTTTGGGAGGCAAGGCCGTGGGTCTCAGTGGTGTGGACGCCGGCCTCCTGGAGGCCAGCATCCTCGACGACGCCCTGGGCCTGGTGGGCAAGGTGGAACGGGTCAACCCTCAACCCCTGGAGGAGCTGTTGCAAAAGGGGTACGTCCCTGTGGTGGCCCCCATAGCCATCTACCGCGGCGATGACCCCGGAAGGCGTGGGGCGTTGCTGAACCTCAACGCGGATACCGCCGCTGGGGAGATCGCCGCGGCCATGAAGGCCAGCCACCTGGTGTTTCTGACCGACGTTGAGGGTATCCTGGACACCTCTCGCCGCCTCATCCGGCGGGTTCTGCCTCGCCAGGCGGCCCAGCTTGTGGAGGGAGGCGTTGTCCAGGGTGGCATGATCCCCAAGATGGAGGCGGCGCTAACAGCGGGAAAGGTGGGAACAGTGACCCGAATCGTGGACGGCCGCAACCCCGGCGCCCTCCTGCGGGCCTTGAAGGGGGAGGGCGAGGGGACCTTGGTGGGCTAACAGGATGTTGAACATGGGAAGTGCAGGGGGGCGAAGCCCCTTTGACGGGGGTCTGGGGGTGACCCCCGGATATAGTTCCCCCCCCCTTTCTGGCCAGGAAGGGGGCAAGGGGGATGGTCGAAGGGGCTTTTCATCACCCTGCTGACGCATTGTGAAGGGCACAGGTGCTAGGTCCAGGTGAAAATAGGCCTGATTGCCGACACCCATATCCCCATAACCGCCAAGGTGATCCCTCCCCAGGTGGCCCAGGCCTTCAAGGGCGTGGACATGATCCTGCACGCGGGAGATATCCAGATCACCCGGGCCCTGGACGAGCTGGAGCAGATCGCTCCTGTCTACGCAGCCACGGGGAATAACGACTATTTCGAGGACCATCGCATGAAGCCCGTCCAGATCTTCCAGCTTGGGGGACTTCGGGTGGCCGTCCTCCACGTCTTCACCTACCCAAACCCGCCGCTGGAGCATTTCGAACGTCGCTATTTCGACGGCAGGGTGGACGTGGTGGTGTACGGGGACACCCACGTGCCCGAGATCATGCGCGAGGATGGCGTGGTGATGATCAATCCCGGCAGCCCCACCAGCCCTGGGCCCAACATGTACCTGGGCCTGGGCCACGTGGGCATCCTGGAGATCAGCGAGGGGCAGGTGGAGGCGCGGCTGGTCTCGCTGCTGGAGCTGAAGGGGCCCTAGTCACCCTTGGCTGTCCAACACCGGGCTCGCGTCCAGCCCAAACAAAGGGGCCTCTCTTCAACGAGACCCCCTGTAGAACCACTGCTTACAAGGCTCTGTCTTTACAGCCACCACCGGTGGCTGCCGGGGACTATCAATCCCCCTCCGCGTCACCGTACCTTGCCAAGACGGCTTGCTGCCACATCCAGTGCGAGAGGAGCTCTTCGGTCCTCCGGCGAAGGGCAGGTCACAGTCCTCTTTGCACCCCCCGCACCTCAGCTGCGGCAATGGCTAGATTGGAGATCGGAGACATCATGTCGCCTCCCTGCCAACCTACTCTACGGCAGTATACACCAAGCCTGGCCTTGTCGCCCGCAGGCGCATGGGTGGGAGATGAGCGGAGGCGCCAACGTCCTGCTCAGGACAGCCTTGGGGTAGGCCTGGGAGACGCGGAAAGTCTGGAGATCAGCGAGGGGCAGGTGGTCTCGCTGAAGGAGCTGGCCTAGGGCTAAGGCGCTGGTTCAGCCCCCTCGGTACCGTTCGATATGTTCCCGCACCAGCTCATGGGGACACAGTCGCAGAAAAAGGCCAAGGCCTAGGGTGATCACCAGCAGATCGTCCAGGTAGCCCAGGACCGGTATGAAGTCGGGGATGATGTCAATGGGCATGAGGATGTAGAGGAGGGTTGGGGGAAGGACCAGCTTCGCCCCCAGGGGCACCCGGGGGTCTCGGAACAGCCTTGCCAGCACGAGGAACTTGCCCTTGATGGGCAGCGAGAGGTACTCCTTCAGCAGCCCTGGCTTTTCCACCTGTGCCTCACGCATCCGGTACTCGGACCCGTTGACCGCTGCCGCATCGCTCACCCCAAAACCGTGCCGTGGCCCTTACTGGAACAACTGCGTCGGGCGGCGCTTCCCCTTGGCGGTGGTGAGCTGTCGCATCATCTTCCGCATCTGGTCGAACTGGTTCAGGAGCTGGTTCACCTCCTGGGGCGTGGTGCCGCTCCCCTTGGCGATGCGCCGCCGCCGACTGCCATTGATGGCCTCGGGCCTGCGTCGCTCCTCACGAGTCATCGAGTAGATGATGGCCTCGGTCCGCTTCAGACGCGCCTCGTCCACCTGTTCCACTGAGACCTGGCGCTTCATAGCCGAGAAGCCAGGCACCATCTCCAGGAGCTGCGTGAGGGGGCCCATCTTCTTCAGCCGCTGCAACTGGCCCAGGAAGTCCTCCAGGTTGAAGGTGGCCTCGCGGATCTTCCTCTCCAGGGCCTTGGCCTCCTCCTCTTCGATGCCCTCCTGGGCCTTCTCCACCAGGGAGAGGACGTCCCCCATGCCCAGGATGCGGGAGGCGAGGCGGTCGGGGTAGAAGGGCTCCAGGGCCTCGACGCGCTCTCCGGCGCCGATGAACTTGATGGGGATGCCGGTGACGGCGGTGATGGAGAGGGCGGCCCCGCCGCGGGCATCGCCGTCCAGCTTGGCGAGAATGAGTCCTGTCAACCCCAGGCGGCGGTGAAACTCGGCGGCGGCGGTGACGGCGTCCTGGCCCGTCATGGCGTCCACCACCAGAAGTACTTCCGCGGGCGAGACGGCCTGCTTGATCTCCTGGAGCTCCACCATCAGCTCCTCGTCGATGTGCAGCCGCCCTCCCGTGTCAACGATCGCCCAGGGGAGCCCCAAGAACTTAGCCTTCTCCACCCCGTTCCTTGCCACCTGGACGACGTTGGAGGCGGTGCCCTCCTCGTACACGGAGATGTCGCTCTGCCGTCCCAGCGTAAGCAACTGCTCCACGGCGGCAGGGCGGCGCAGGTCCGCCGCCACCAGCAAGGCTCGATGCCCCGTCCGGCGCAGGTGGAGGGCCAGCTTGGCGGCCGTGGTGGTCTTGCCCGAGCCCTGGAGCCCCACCATCATGATCACCGAGGGGCTCTGGGATGCCGCCGCCAGCTGATGGGCGCCGCCGCTGAGGATGGCCGTCAGCTGCTCGTTGACGATCTTCACCATCTGCTGGCCTGGGGTGAGGCTGCGGAGCACCTCCTGGCCCAGGGCCCGTTCCCGCACCTGGTTGACCAGGTCCCGGACCACCCGGAAGTTCACGTCGGCCTCGAGCAGCGCCAGGCGCACCTCTCGAAGGGCCTCGTCCACGTCCTTCTCGGTGAGGCGGCCTTTGTTGCTCAGCTTCCGGAAGACGTTGGTGAGCTTGTCGGTGAGAAGCTCGAACACGGTGATCCTCTCAGCGTTCTAACAGGGTGATGCAAAACCCCTTCGGCCCCCGATAGATGCGGGGCTCCGATTGGCATACGGAGCCTGTCGGCCTTCGACCATCCCCCTAGCCCCCTTCCTGGAAGGAAGGGGGCGGTCTTAAGCATGGGGGACACCTCTATACCCCTGGCAAAGGGGCTTGGCCCCTTTGCATTCCCCTTTTTCAGCACCTTTCTGGATTGCCAAGGCAACCATAACCTAGACAGTCCACTCATTATAGGGCAGGGGCCTGCCTGGTGGTTGATTGGGGGCAGGCGGTCTTGCCGAGGAGCCCATCCCTTGCCTACAATAGGGGATCAGAAAGGGCTTCAGGGCCCGGGTGAAGGAGGTATCGCGATGCCCCAGTACGAGTACCGTTGCTCCCGCTGCGACCACACCTTTGAGCTGCGGCGGGTCATTGACCAGAGGGACGCGGCGGCCATCTGCCCCCAGTGCCAGGGAGAGGGCCAGCGGCTCATGTCCGGCTTCGGCGTCAAGCTGGGGACCTACATGAGGCCCGCCTCGACGCGCGTCGAGCGTGTAGCTTGGTCTGCGCAAGGGTCTCAGGAGGCGGGCAAGGGCGCCTCAGGAGAGGCGAACCCTAAGAAGCTGGGGCCTCAACGCTCCAGGTCAAAAAGGCGGAAGCACTCGGCGTAGGCCATCCCCTGCTCGCCGGCGGTCATCCGCCCGTAGCCGCGCACAAACTCCTCGATCTGCATCGCCTCGGCCTCCACCTGGCTGAAGTGGGCTCGAAGCGCTGCCAGCTTCACCTCCAGGGTGTCGGTGATGTCCACCCAGAGGTTGGCCTGGTCGGGGGTGGTCTGCACCAGCACGTAGCGTGTCTTGTGGGGCATCAGCCCCTCGGCGATGAGGGTGGGAAAGGCGTGGTAGTCCCTGGCCGAGGGGTAGACCGCATCCAGGGCCGCGTCGGCCACCGCCCGGTGGTCCGGATGATTGAGGTACACGTTGCTGAACCATCGCTGCGTGGGGTCGGCAACGACCACGAGGTCGGGGCGGTAGCGGCGGATCTGTCGCGCCATGTCCTGCCGCAGGGCAAGGGTGTTCTGGACGTACTGGTCCGGGTAGCCCAGGAACTCCAGGTGGCGCACCCCCAGGATGCGGCAGGCCTCCCGCTGCTCCTCCCTGCGGATGGCGCCCAGGCGCTCGGGGGTCATCAGCGGGTCGCTGCTGCCGCGTTCGCCGCTGGTGGCAAGGACGTAGGTGATCTCCTTGCCTTGGCGGGCCCAGCGGGCCACGGTGCTGGCGCACATGAACTCGGCGTCGTCCTCGTGGGCGGCGATGACCAGGGCTCGCTGGAACTGGGGCTCCTGCACCGGCTCGGTCACGATTGCCTCCCTGGGGCGGCGCTCCCCGCCAAGGCTTCGCGCACCCCAATAAGCAAGGCCACCTCCTCGTCTGGCTGCACGGTGCGGGGGTCCAGCATCACCCGCTCCTCTTCGATGCGGGCCACGATGGCGGGCGCCTGGGCGCGCAAGCGGGCGGCTAGGGCCACGGCGCCCCCGGGCGTCTCGCCGGTATCAATGGCAACCAGCCAGGTGGGGAGGGTCTCCCCCGGAAGGCTTCCCCCCCCTATGGTGGAGAGGCCAGCCGCCACCCCAGCGCGGGGGCCTATCTGCTTGGCCCACTGCCGGGCCGTGCGCCGGAGCTCCGCGGCGGTCGCGGCCACCATCCTCCACACCGGCACTTTCTGAACCGACTCTCCCTTGATGTAGTGTATGAGGGTGACGGACAGGGCCACGAGGCTTAGCTTGTCGATGCGGACGGCCCGGGCCAGGGGATGGCGCGCCAGGCGGCGGATGTACTCCCCCTGGCCCACCACGATGCCCGCCTGGGGCCCCCCAAGGAGCTTGTCGCCTGAGAAGAAGGCGGCTGCTACGCCTGCTCGAACACTGTCCTGGGATGTGGGCTCGTAGGCCAGGCCGAACTGGGTCGTGTCCAGGAGACACCCGCTGCCAAGGTCGTGCAGGACGGGGACCCGGTGGCGCTGGCCCACAGCCACCAGCTCCTCGGTGGTGGGGCTGTGGGTGAAGCCGGAGATGCGGAAGTTGCTGGTGTGGACTCGTAGGAGAGCGGCCGTGTCCTCGGTGATGGCCTCCTCGTAGTCGGCGGCGTAGGTTCTGTTGGTGGTGCCCACCTCCACCAGCCTTGCGCCGCTCTGGCGCAGCACGTCCGGGATGCGGAAGCCGCCGCCGATCTCCACCGCCTCGCCCCGCGAGACGATGACCTCCTTGCCCGCCGCCAGGGCAGCCAGGCCCAGGAGCACGGCCGAGGCGTTGTTGTTCACCACGAGGGCAGCCTCGGCGCCGGTTAACTGGCAGAGGAGGTCCTCCACGTGGGCCTGCCGAGACCCGCGCCCCCCCTCCTCCAGGTCCAGTTCCAGGTCGGTGTAGCCCCCCGCCGTTTGGCGGATGGCCTCCACGGCGTCATCGCTCAGGGGAGCGCGCCCCAGGTTGGTGTGGATGATGACCCCTGTGGCGTTGATGACCTTCTGAGGCGAGGGATGCCATCGCGCGGCGGCCCGACGCGCCACCGCTTGGGCGACCTCTACCACCGTGGGGACAGGCCCTCCCTCCTGGCGCAGGGCTGTGCGCACGTCATCCAGGTGCCGGCGCACCAGGCCCACCACCATCTCCCGCTGGTAGTGCTGTTGGAGAAGCTGGAGGGCTGGGTGGGCCAGCACCCGGTCCACGCTGGGCAGGCCCCGAAGCTGGGCTGGTGGAGCTTTCGTTTCTTCCATAGCGGAAGCATTTTACCACATGGCAGGGCGTGCCCTGTACCCACGTACAGGAAGGTCTTCCGCCGCTGGGCCGGTATCGGCGGTGGCCAGCGTGGGTGTTGCAGGATCTTTAGGAGAGGTATGGGGAACCCTTTCTTGTAAGAAAGGGTTCCCCATAAGCCCTTCCCAAACAACTCTCACCCTTTGCTCGTCCCAGGTGGCTGTTCTGGGACTTTGCACCTCTTCCCAGGCCCGTCTTGACCCCCCTGCCTGCGATGGTTACAATGCGGAAATGGGCTTGTGAGGCGTAGAGGGGTTGCCAAGGGCCCAGAGAACGTCCATCTTCGAGGAGCGTTATGATTGTAATTGGCGTGACCGGAGGCATAGGGACCGGCAAGAGCGAGGTGTCACGCTTCCTGGAATCCCTGGGCGCCTTTCTCATCGATGCCGACAGGGTAGGGCACAGCGTTTACCTGCCCGACACCCAGGGGTGGAAAGAGTTAGTGGCGGCCTTTGGGCGGGACATCCTCCAGCCCAACCGGGAGGTGGATCGCAGGAAGCTGGGCGGCATCGTCTTCAGCGACCCCAAGGCCCTGGAGAAGCTGAACGCCATTACCCACCCCAAGATCCGCCAGCGCATCAGCGAGATCATCCAGGAGCAGCGGGTGAAGGAAGCCAAGGCCGTGGTGGTGGAGGCGGCCATCCTCATCGAGGCGGGGTGGAAGGACCTGGTGGATGAGGTGTGGGTGACCACGACGGACGCCGACAAGGTGGTCCAGCGTCTTCAGCAGCGCAACAACCTGACCGAGGAGCAGATCCGGGGACGCATCAATGCCCAGATGACCCAGGCGGAGCGGCTCAATCACGCCGACGTGGTCCTTCAGAACAACGGAGACTTGGAGCGACTGCACACGCGACTCCGAGAGCTCTGGGGGGCACGGGTAGCATGGAAGGGGTTAGGATAGGAGGCAAATGACAGGGCAGACGACGAAGCTCTACAAAGAGTATCTCATTGAGGAGTTCGGGGTCACCGAAGAGCCCTTCTACGTTCCCATAGGGGACGAGATTGAGCTGTTCGAGGCTGCCTACGCCCAGAAACTCCCCGTTCTCTTCAAGGGGCCCACGGGCTGTGGCAAGACGCGGTTCATCGAGTACATGGCATGGCGCCTACGCCACTCCAGCGCTAGAGTGGCGGGGGACGGGGACGGCTTGTTGGATAATCGGCT
This sequence comes from Dehalococcoidia bacterium, assembly GCA_009692865.1. Taxonomy (GTDB): domain Bacteria; phylum Chloroflexota; class Dehalococcoidia; order Lucifugimonadales; genus SHYH01. Next base: position 10,308 of record SHYH01000001.1, on the reverse strand, counting down.
GGCCTTGATCACCATCGCCTGCCACGAAGACCTGACGTCCAGCGACCTGGTGGGGCGCTATCTCCTGGAGCACGATAGCACTCGCTGGATCGACGGCCCCCTGACCCGGGCGGTGAAGGTGGGGGCCATCTGCTACCTGGACGAGATTGTAGAGGCACGCAAGGACACCACAGTCCTCATCCACCCCCTCACCGACCACCGCAGGATCCTGCCCATTGAGAAGCAGGGCATTCTTCTCCAGGCCCACGAGGATTTCCTTCTGGTGATCTCCTACAACCCCGGCTACCAGAGCGCCCTCAAAGACCTGAAGCAGAGTACCCGGCAGCGGTTCGTCTCCATCGAGTTCGACTACCCGCCGCGGGAGCTGGAGGCCAAGATCGTCGAGCACGAATCGGGCGTGGACGCAGACGCGGCCATGGCCCTGGCCAAGGTAGGCGAGAAGGTCCGTAACCTGCGGGACCACGGCCTTCAAGAGGGGGCTAGCACCCGTCTCCTCATCTACGCGGGCAAGCTCATTGCCCAGGGGATCTCCCCACGACGTGCGTGCCAGGTGGCGGTGACGTGGGCCGTCACCGACGATCACCAGGTGCACCGCAGCATTGAAGAGGTGGTCTCCTCCATCTTCCCGGCCTAACAGGGTGATGAAATAAGGGGAGTCCAGAGGGGCGAAGTCCCTTTGGTGGGGGGTCTGGGGGTATCCCCCAGAGAGAATCTCGACCCCCTTCCTTCCAGGAAGGGGGTGGCCGAAGGCCCCGTATCTATCGGGGGTCGAAGAGGGTTATTCAGCAACCCGCTAAGACACAACAGCACAGCTAGGGCCAAGGCCTTGGCCTTGAAGGAGGGCTCATGAGAGATACGACCTTGGAAGAGGTGAGGCGTATACTTTCGGCCAGAGCTCCGCGAACCTTGGATGCCCCCTCTCTGATACCTGCAGGAGTGCTTCTCCTTCTGTATCTGAAGGACGGCGAGTACCACATCAACTTCAACAAGCGGACTGGCCGAGTAGAGCACCACAAAGGCGAGATCTCCTTCCCTGGGGGAGGGAAGGACCCCGGCGACGCGAACCTCTTGGCCACGGCCCTGCGGGAGACCCATGAGGAGATCGGGGTGGACCCGCACCACGTCGATGTCCTGGGCGTCTTGGACCAGGACTCTACCCGCACGGGCTTTCTGGTCGCTCCCTTTGTCGGCGCCATCCCCTCTCCCTACTCCTTCCGACCCAGCAGGATCGAAGTGGCCCAGGTGTTGGAGGTCCCGGTGTCTCACCTGCTGAACCCTAGCTTTACCCATTCCAGGGAGCAAACGGTGGGCGGCCAGCCGATAAGGTATCGTGACTACGACTACAACGGGGACGTCATCTTCGGCCTGACAGCGCGCATTCTCACCGGTTTCCTGGACATGACGGGCCACATCCTTGCGCCGGGTGCGGGAGGCAGCCGTGGGACTGTCTGATGAGATTGTGGGGGCTGCCCAGGAAGAGCTGAGAAAGTACCCCTCCTCCGTAGGGGAGGAGTTTCAGCGGGCCGTTCGCATGATGGAGGAGACCGTCCCCCCAGCTCAGTTGGAGGAGTGGGTCAAGGAGGGGCTGAGCCTTACCCGGCTGACGGTCCGGTCATGGGAGGCGGCCTCCGAGTTCTTTCGCGTCAGCCCCACGGTGGTCCGGGGCAGGAGCTACACGACCTTCCAGGAGTGGACCCGGTGGGGAAACGTCCTTTGCCAGGACTCCCCCACCATGGCCGTGGCCTACTTTCGGGCCAGCCCAGGGGTAGTGGATGAGATAGACGCCGAGCACATTCCCACCTGGGCCTCTGTTGGCCGAGGCCTATACAAAGGGACATGGAAGTCCACCGCCCTGGCGGGCCGCTTCTTTGAGGCGAGTCCCGGACTGCTGAGGAGCCTCTCGTTTCAGGAGCTGCTCCGCTTCACCAAGATCATCGATATGCTTTCCCACCGCTCCTATGACCTGGCGGTGGAGTGCATTGGCCTGGCCAGGGACACCTTCCCTCGGCTCAGTGGGGACCGGGATGCCTTCATCTCCCTCCTCTCCGCCCTGGGCGAGGGAAACTGGCGGCAGGTAAAGGGCGCTTTTGAGGTGGGCTCGCGGGCCCTCCAGAAGGTGGAGCGGGTCCAGGGCCCTCGGTTCCTTCGTCTGGCCCAGAAGGTGGCCCAGGCTGACACTGCCGACCTTCCCGCTTTCTTGACAGAGGCTAGCGATGCTCTGGGGGAGCTAGACCGTCACACCCATGCCACCGTCCTGGGCATGGCTGAGGTGCTGGTGGACCTGGCGCCTGGAACGGTGGTGGAGTTCATCAAGAGCTGCCCCATCGTCCTTCGCCGTATCAACGACCAGCAACTGGCCCTCTGGTTCAGGGAGGGCATTCGCCTTCTTCGCGAGACCGAAGACGGTGGGATGGCCTACTTCAAGGTGGAGTCGGCCCACTCGGAGGAGATGCTGGACCTCATCTCCTCGGGCGTGGAGCTGGACCGCGTCAAGGACATCCTTCGCCTGTACTGCCTGGCCCTGGCGGGCATAGAGATGGACATCGCCGTCACCCAGGAGTTGGTCGGCAAGGACATAGGGTGGGTCTCCAAGGCCCACGCGACCACGGAGGGGACGACGGTGTTTCTCCCCCCGGTGGTGGACCAGTACCCCACCAAGGAGGAGAACTTCACCTGGTACAAGGTGGTGTCCACGCACCAGGTGGCCCACCTGGAGTTCGGCAGCTTCGACTTTCGGTTTGACCGGCCCGCCACCCTTTTTGAAGACCTCCGGTTGTCCTTGGCTCCTGTGGAACGGAAGCCTAAAGGTCCCGGGGCCGCGGCGGGCAATGGCAGCCAAGCCACTAAGGACCAGCAGGCGTGGATCACAGACGTCTCCCACTTCTTCGATCTGTTTGAGGACCGCAAGCTGATTTTGGACATCTTCACCGTGGTGGAGGACGCCCGCCTCGACTACCTGGTGAAGGCGGACTACCCCGGCATCCGGGACTCCTACCGGAAAGTCCAGCAAGGCGCCCTGAAGGCGCGCCCCTCTGTTGAGGGGCTTCCGGCCCGGGAGGCCCTCATGGAGTTCCTGGTGCAGTGGAGCTTGGGCGCTGAGGAGGGCCTCATGGTCCCCCAGGAGTACGCCGAGGAGGTCCGGGCGCTGGCCCGCATCGCCAGCACGCTCCTGGCGCCGCGAGCACGAGTGGAGGACACTGCGGAGGCCGCTCTGCGCATCTATGAGGTGTTGAGCCGCATTCCCAACCGGGAGGCCGACGATTGGGAGGAGGTAGAAGCGGGAGGGGAGGATGCCGAGGGCGCTGAACCTCCCAAGGAGATGAACGAGTCCGGGGCAGGGGCCAGCCCCCCGGAGGCCCAGCCCCGAGACGAGCAGGCCTATCGCTCTCCCCAGGACGTGGACTACCGTGGGGACTTCAAGCCGGAGCTCACTCAGCTCTTGGCCCAGCTCCGGATGCTCCAGGAGCAGGCAAACCTCCCGGGGGCAGCTCCGCCGCAGGGGCTGGGCAAGGAGCAACTGGAGGAGTTGTTGGCCCGCTCCGCGGAGCTGGAGATACCGACCGCCGATGGGCAGATTCCCATGGGAGCGGGGCTCTTCGCCAACAACCTTTTGCGGGAGGCCGGCGTCTCCAACCCTCAGTCCCCGGACTACCCCAGCCACCTGTTTGTCCACAGCGACGAGGAGCACGGGGCGCTAGAGGTTACAGAGCCCCAGACCTACCTCTACGACGAGTGGGACTTCCGCGCCGGGGACTACAAGCCGCGCTGGTGCATGGTGCGGGAGAAGGCCCTGCCCGAGGGGGAAGTCACTTTCTACCAGACCACGTTGCAGAACTACGCCGGCCTCATAAGCCGGGTCCAGCGACAGTTCGAGCTGGTGCTGCCCGAGGCCTTCCGAAAGATCAAGCGGCTGCCCGACGGGGAGGAGTTCGACCTGGACGCGGTCATCGAGGCCATCGTGGACAGGCGGGTAGGGTCCAGCCCCTCCGACAAGCTGTACTGGCGGCGTAACAAGGTGATCCGCGACGTGGCGGTGGTGTTCCTGCTGGATATGAGCGCTTCCACTGCTGAGGCCATCGAGGATCACCGTCGCCGCGCCGAGGACTGGGATGCCCCGGAGGACCCGGGCGAGTACATGGTGTGGCTGCGGGCTCGCCGGGCTCAGGGGCTCCGCCGCTCCTACAAGCGCATCATTGACGTGGAGAAGGAGAGCACCGTCCTCCTCATCCGCGCCCTGGAGACCATCGGCGACACCTACGGTATCTACGGCTTCTCGGGCTACGGACGGGAGAACGTGGAGTTCTTCGTGATCAAGGACATCTTGGAGCCCTTCGGCGAGCGGATTATGCGGCGCATCGACAAGATCGCTCCCCTCCACGCCACTCGCATGGGGCCCGCCATCCGCCACGCCACCCGCAAGCTGGCGCGGCTCGATGCCAAGACCAAGATCCTCTTCCTCATCAGCGACGGCCGGCCCCAGGATCGGGGCTACAGCCGCGAGGGGGTGGAGAAGGAGTACGCCGTCCACGACACCAAGATGGCCATGGCGGAGGCCCGGCGGATGGACATTACCCCCTTCTGCCTCACGGTGGACCGGTCGGGCCACGACTACCTGAAGACCATGATGTCCGACATGGGGTATGAGGTGCTGGACGACATCACCCAGCTGCCCGAGCGGCTGCCCTACCTGTACCGGAAGCTGACGGTGTAGGCGGGCAGGACTGTACCGCGTCCTTCCTGATGCCCTGCCGATGCTGCCCTTCGCGTCCGCAGCAGGGTAGGGGCTGTTCCTGCCCTATCCTGGTCGTCCTCTAGAACGTTTAACTACATGGACGGGGGCATCTTTGCTCTTTCAGGTCGCTTGTCCCGCAAGCGTCGCCTCAAGGCAAGATCCACGAGCGCCCAACGAGAAGATACGGAGGTAGTACGCCATGGGGGTGCTGGTGGACGCATTGAAGACCATAAGGCTGTGGCAGATCGGCGTACTGGTCACCGTCCTGGCTGGGGCAGCCGGCGCTATCTATGGGGGGTACGCTCTGGTTGGCGGCTCCGGTAGCACCGGCGCAAGTGCAAACCAGCAGCTTATACCGGTAGTGTTTGGGAACGTGGTGAACCAGGTCTCCACCAGCGGCAGCCTCGTCTTTGCCAACAGGGCAACGCTGACCTTCGGCACCCAGGGGACCGTGGGCGTGGTCCTGGTCACGGAAGGGCAGGAGGTGAAGGAAGGGCAGCCGCTGGCGAGTCTGGACGCCGCTGCGGTAGCTTCGCTGGAGAAGGCGGTGGCCCAGGCGAGGGTCAACCTCCGAAACGCTGAAGACGCTCTCGCAAAGACAAAGGTCCCCTACACGCCCGACGACGTCGCCAAGGCCCAGTCCCAGGTGGATTCCGCAAAGACATCCCTCTCCAATGCCGCGATAGACCTGAAACTTGCTCAGAAGGACTGGGACGCAAAAGTAAAAGCAGCGCGCGATGCCCTCGCTACCGCCACGGAGGGCTACCAGAGGGTCTACGCGAGATGGTTGGGAATTGCGATAACGGAAGCGGAGGCCAACCGGGCCCCGGACGTCCTCCTCAGTTCCTGGGGGGTTGACCTGGGCGCCCTCTTCAATCCCAATCGGCGGTTCACAGGCCTCAGAGGCGAGTTTCCTCCAGACGACCCTGCGACACCTTGGAGCGAGCCGCTGGTGTATGTGTGGCTCACCCTGTACCCCGGTGAAATAGCACCCACCTGTGCGGATGGCATCGTCCCCTCGCGGGGGTTCTGTGTCATGAAGGAAATGGACGACGCCTGGGATCCCTATCAGAAGGCGCAGGATAATCTGGACACGGTGGAGACTCAGGCGAAAAAGGCCATCGCCAGTGCCGAAAGCGCCCTGGCGCGGGCCAAGGACAGCCTTGCCACGGCGGGGAAGGTGCTGGTGGACCTCCAGGCGGCCCCCGACCCTCTTGATGTGGCCCTCAAGGAGGCGGAGCTCGTCTCGGCGCGGGTAGCGCTGGATCAGGCCACGCAGCGACGAGAGGGCGCCACCCTCATGGCGCCCATGACGGGCATCGTCTCTCTGGTGAACGTGAGCGCCGGACAGGCGGTCAACGCGAACACGACCATCGTTGAGGTCGTGGACCCCACCGTCGTCGAGGTGAACGGCGTGGTGGACGAGGTGGACGTGCTGTTTGTGCGCGTGGGGGCGAAGGCGGACGTCACCATGGATGCCCTGCGGGGCCAGGTGCTCCATGGGACAGTCTCCTCCATCGCTTCGGCTGCCCAAACCCAGCAGGGGGTCGTCAGCTATCCCATTCGTATCCACCTGCAGGCGCCAGCAGGAGTGCAGCTCCAAGAGGGCCTCAGCGCCACGGCCACCATCGTCATCCAGGAAGAGAACAATGTCCTGCGTGTGCCTCTCCAGGCCCTGTACGGCACCTTTGACAAGCCAACGGTCAAGGTGATGAACAGCGGGCGCGTAGAGGAGCGATCCGTGGTCCTGGGCAACAGCGATGACTACTGGGTGGCCGTCCGCCAGGGCCTGGCCGAGGGGGAGCAGGTGGTGATGGAGGCCCAGAAAGCGACTGCCGGACAGTTGGGTGCGGGCCAGGCCTTTCGCCAGTTTCAGGGCCAGTTGCAGGGGGGCTTCACGGGCGGCGGCGGCTTCAGGGATGGTGGCCAGGGCGGGCAGAGAGCCCAGCCAACGCCGCGCTCAGGCAGGTAGGCCAACCGTGATCGAGCTTGAGAACGTGACCAAGGTGTACCGCATGGGCAAGGTTGAGGTGCCTGCCCTCCAGGGCGTTAGCCTGACCGTTCAGAAAGGCGAGATGCTGGCCATCATGGGCCCTTCCGGCTCCGGCAAGTCAACCATGATGAACGTTATCGGGTGTCTGGACGTGCCAACCTCCGGAAGGTACGTCCTGGAAGGGGACGAGGTGGGCCGCCTGACAGACGACCGGCTGGCGGAGATACGCAACCGCAAGATCGGCTTCGTCTTCCAGACGTATAACTTGCTGCATCGGCTTACTGCGCTGGGGAACGTGGAGCTGCCTCTCCTGTACGGCAGCGGGAGCAACCGCAGGCAGCGGGCGCTGGAGGCCCTGGAGAGGGTGGGGCTTGGCCCCCGGGCGAACCACCGTCCGGCGGAGCTCTCGGGCGGCGAGCAACAGCGGGTAGGGATCGCCAGGGCGCTGGTCAAGAGCCCCTCCATCCTTCTGGCGGACGAGCCCACGGGGAACCTGGACAGCAGGTCCAGCATCGAGATCATGGCCATTCTTCAGGGGCTGAATCAGGAAGAGGGGCTTACTGTGGTCATCGTGACCCACGAGGCCGACATCGCCGAGCATACACGGAGGGTCGTCTCCATGCGGGACGGGCAGGTGGTAAACGACGAACCGGTCAGGAAACCCCGCCAAGCCGTTTCCATTGGCGAGGTGAGGGAGCGACGCTAGTGAGCCCCCTGACGACCCTCCGAACTGCTCTCTCCTCCCTGGGGGCTAGCAAGCTCCGGTCTGGCCTCACGCTCCTGGGCATTGTCATTGGAGTGGCGGCTGTGATCTCCCTCATGGCCATAGGCAGGGGAGCTCAGCAGGCCATTACCGCCAACATCGAGGCCCTGGGCACTAACCTGCTCTTCGTGCGGCCGGGGTCGACGAGCCAGGGCGGTGTTTTCGGCGGGCAGGGGAGCGCCTCCACCCTGACACTGGACGACGCCTATGCCCTCCTGGACACGGTGTACGCGCCTTCGGTGGCAGCCGTGGCTCCTGAGCTTCGAGCCACGGGCCAGGTGGTGGCAGGTGGCAAGAACACCCGTACCCAGGTGGTGGGCGTGACCCCTGAGTACCAGTTCGTGCGGAATGTTCCTGTAGCCTCAGGCCAATTCGTCACGTGGGGGCAAGTGGACAATATCTCTGAGGTGGCCGTTCTTGGATCAGGGGTGTCGGAAACGCTCTTTGGGTTCCGGGACCCCGTGGGCCAAACAGTGAGGATCAACGGGCGTCAATTTACCGTCGTTGGGGTGTTGAAGAGCCAGGGTGGGGGTGTCCAGGGCCTCTTCGACGACCAGGTGCTGGTGCCCATCACCACGGTGTCTTACCGCCTCGCCTCCCAGCGCACCACTCAGGGCGGCGTGACTGTTCAGACCGTCAACGTGCAGGTACGCAGTGGCGACGTCATAGATAGCGCCGTGCAGGAGATCGCCACGGTGTTGCGGCTGCGACACCGCATCACCGGCGACGACGACTTCACCGTCAGCAGCCAGCAGGCAACCGTCGAGACCCTTCAGCAGACCACCAATGTCTTTGTGGTGTTCCTCGGCGCTATCGCCAGCATCTCCCTGCTGGTCGGCGGCATCGGCATCATGAACATCATGCTGGTGTCGGTGACGGAGCGCACCCGGGAGATCGGCATCCGCAAGGCCATGGGGGCCAAGCGCCGGGACATCCTGCTCCAGTTCGTGTCCGAGGCGACGCTCCTGAGCCTGGGCGGAGGCGGCGCGGGGGTGCTCCTGGGGCTGGGGTTGTCCCGCCTCATGGACGGGCGGAGTCTGGGGAACCAGACCCTTCACACGGTTTTCAGCGGAGACATCGCCGTGCTCGCACTGGTGGTGTCGGCTGCTATCGGGCTCTTCTTTGGCATCTACCCCGCGTTCCGAGCCGCCCGGCTCCACCCCATTGAGGCGCTACGTTACGAGTAGATAGGTAGACACGGAGGGGAGAGAAATGAAGACGAAGGCATTCATGATAGTGCTCGTGGCTGTCCTTCTGCTGGGAGCCGGCCTGGGAGGGGCCTTCGCCAGCGGCCTTGCCCTGGGCAAGAGCCAGGGATCGGCGGCAGCCCGCAGCACCCTGTCAGCGCCGTCAACGTCAGGGTCCGGGCAGCGGTCCCAGGGGCAGTTGACCCCAGAGCAGATGCAGCAACTCCGCCAGCAGCTTCAGGGCCAGTCTGGCCAGGGGGGCTTCGGGGGCTTCGCCGGCCGGGGTGGGCTCACAGGGACCGTTGACAAGGTTGAGGGCAACACCGTGACGATCACCACGGCTCAGGGGCCGTTACAGGCCACTCTCAGCGCCGACACCACCATCCAGAAGACGACGGTGGGCACCGTAGCCGATCTCACGCCCGGCCTGCGGGTCACGGTGGTGAGCCAGCGAGGAACGGACGGCGCCGTCACCGCCAGGTTTATCGTCATCACCCCTGAGGGCGTTAACCTCTTTGGCGGAGGCTTGCAGTAAACCATCCCCGCCCGCCTTTGCTGACAGGCGGGGGTGCAGGGCTCCCAGCAACCACAAAGGCCTGCGCCGTTGGACGCAGGCCTTTGTGGTTGGCCCTTAGCAGGCAGATAGTGGAAGGAAGGAGTTAAGGCATCTCTGAGGAGAACCCCGTGAGGGGTTCTCACCGACCTGGGAGTCGGCGCCTTGCGGCGCCGGGGGCTCCTTAGAAAGGAGGTGATCCAGCCGCACCTTCCGGTACAGCTACCTTGTTACGACTTCGTCCCAGTCACCAGCCCCGCCCTCGGCCGCTGCCTCCCTTGCGGGTTGGCTCACGGACTTCAAGCGTTGCCAGCTTCCATGACGTGACGGGCGGTGTGTACAAGGCCCGAGAACGTATTCACCGCGGTATGCTGACCCGCGATTACTAGCAACTCCGCGTTCATGCAGGCGAGTTGCAGCCTGCAATCCCAACTGGGGGTAGGTTTTAGGGATTAGCTCCGCCTCGCGGCTTGGCAACCCGCTGTCCTACCCATTGTAGCGTGTGTGTGGCCCAGGACGTAAGGGCCATGCTGACTTGACGTCATCCCCACCTTCCTCCCCCTTTTCGAGGCAGTCTCGCTAGAGAAGACAACTAGCGACAGGGGTTGCGCTCGTTGCGGGACTTAACCCAACACCTCACGGCACGAGCTGACGACAGCCATGCAGCACCTGTGCTGGCTCCCCTTGCGGGGTCCCCCTCCCTTTCAGGCGAGTACCACCAGCATGTCAAGCCCTGGTGAGGTCCTTCGTTTTGCATCGAATTAAACCACACGCTCCGCTGCTTGTGCGGGCCCCCGTCAATTCCTTTGAGTTTTAGCCTTGCGGCCGTACTCCCCAGGCGGGACGCTTATTGCGTAAGCTGCGGCACGGGAGGGGTCGATACCCCCCATACCTAGCGTCCATCGTTTAGGGCGTGGACTACCCGGGTATCTAATCCGGTTTGCTCCCCACGCTTTCGCGCCTCAGCGTCAGGAACAGCCTAGCGAGCCGCTTTCGCCTCTGGAGTTCCTCCCGATATCTACGCATATCACCGCTACACCGGGAATTCCGCTCGCCTCTACTGTCCTCTAGCCGGGCCGT
>SHYH01000016.1 GCA_009692865.1 Dehalococcoidia bacterium | reverse complement strand
CCTCGCCTACAATAGCCCCTGACCCCCTGGGAGGAATGCCCCCGTGTTCACCCACCTACACGTTCACACCGAGTACAGCCTTCTGGATGGATTGAGCCACATCTCCAAGCTGGTCCAGCGCGCCAAGGAGCTGGGCATGGACAGCCTGGCCATCACAGACCACGGAAACCTCTATGGCGTTGTGGAGTTCTTCACGGAGGCCAAGGCGGCGGGGATCAACCCCATCATTGGGTGCGAGCTGTACGTGGCCCAGACAAGCCGAACCAGCAAGACGAACGCCGATAGGAGCCCCTATCACCTGACGGTCCTGGCCCGGGACAACACCGGCTATCACAACCTGATTCAACTTGCCACCCTCGCCCACCTGGAGGGGTTCTACTACAAGCCCCGGGTGGACAGGGAGCTTCTGGCCCGCTATGCCCAAGGTCTCATCGTCCTCTCGGGCTGCCCCAACTCGGAGATCTCTCGGCTCATCCTGGAGGGCAACCTGGCGGAGGCGGACCGCGTCGCCCGCTGGCACCAGGAGACCTTCGGCGTGGAAAACTTCTACCTGGAGATCCAGCGCCACACCAACATCCCCGAGCTGGACGTCCTCAACCCCGCCTTGCTGGAGATGAGTCGCAGGCTGGGGGTACCCCTGGTGGCCACCAACGACGGCCACTACACCCACCGCGAGGAGGCGCCCCTCCAGGACATCCTCATCTGTATCCAGACCAACACCAACATCAACGATGAGAAACGCCTAAAGATGTCCGACGACTCCTACTACCTGAAGAGCCCCCAGGAGATGGCGGACCTCTTCCATGACCTGCCGGAGGCCATCGAGAACAGCCAGCGCATCGCTCAGCGGTGCCACGTGGAGCTGGATTTCAACACCCTGCACCTTCCTGAATACTCTCCCCCCGATGGGTTGGGCGCCGACGAGTACCTGGCTCGCCTGTGCTGGGAGGGGGCGCGCCGCCGGTTTGGCGATCCCCTGCCCCAGGAGGTGGAGCAGCGCCTTACCTACGAACTGCAGGTGGTCCAGCAGACCCGCTACGCCAACTACTTCCTAGTGGTGTGGGACGTGGCTGTCTTTGTCCACCGGCAGCGCATCCTCTTTGGCGTACGGGGGAGCGCCGCCGCCAGCCTAGTCCTCTACTCCCTGGAGGTGACCGACGTCAACCCCCTGGAGTACAGTCTTGTCTTCGAGCGGTTCCTCAACCCCGAGCGGAAAGAGATGCCCGACATCGACATGGACTTCCAGGACGACCGCCGGGACGAGGTTATCGCCTACATGGTGCAGCGGTACGGGCAGGACCGGGTGGCCCAGATCATCACCTTTGGGACCCTGGGCGCCCGGGCCGCCATTCGAGACGTGGGCCGCGCCCTGGCCATCCCCTACGCCGAGGTGGACCGGGTGGCGCGGCTGGTGCCGGGCAGGGTGCAGTCGCTGGAGGAGGCCCTCCAGGAGTCGTCAGAGCTTCGGGAGGTGTACGAGGGAGACCCGATGACCCGGCGGCTCATTGACACCGCCAGGCAGCTCGAGGGGACGGTGCGCCACGCCAGCACCCACGCAGCGGGGGTGGTCATCTCCAAGGAGCCTCTCGCCGATGTGGTGCCCCTCCAGCGCCCCGTGAAGGGGGAGGGCGCCATCAACATGACCCAGTTCCCCATGGAACCCCTGGCCCATCTGGGTCTCCTGAAGATGGACTTCCTGGGCCTGGCCAACCTGACCGTCCTGAGCAAGACCCTCGCGATTCTGGCACGTTCGCGGGGGATTCACCTGGACCTGAAGAGCCTCCCCCTGGACGACGCTAAGGCCTTCGAGCTTTTGGGCACGGGGGAGACGGCCAGCCTGTTCCAGCTCGAAGGGCCGGGTATGCGGCGGTACATCAAGGAGCTGAAGCCTGCCTCCCTCAACGAGGTATCGGCCATGATCGCCCTGTACCGCCCTGGCCCCATGGAGCACATCGACACCTACATCAACGCCAAATTCGGCCGCGCTCCCATTCACTATCCCCATGAGGACTTGAAGGGAATCCTGGAGGAGACCTACGGGGTCATCGTCTACCAGGACCAGGTGCTCCACATCGTGCGCACCCTGGCGGGGTACAGCCTTGGCCAGGCCGACGTAGTGCGCAAGGCCATGGGGAAGAAGGTCCCGGAGATCATGCAGCAGGAGCGGGAGCGGTTCCTCCTGGGGGCCGTAAAGCGGGGGTACACTCTCGGCTTGGCGGAGGAGGTGTTCCGCCTTCTGGAGCCCTTCGCGGGCTACGCCTTCAACAAGGCCCACAGCGTGAGCTACGCCCTCATCGCCTACTGGACCGCCTACTTCAAGGCCAACCACACCGCCGAGTACCTGTGCTCGGTGCTGAACGCCTACATGGGCCACATAGAGAAGGTGGCCAGCGTTGTCACCGAGTGCCGCCGCATGGGGGTCCCGGTGCTGCCCCCGAGTATCAACAGGAGCGAGACGGAGTTTTCCATCGAGGCCACGCCCGAGGGGAAGGCGGCCATTCGGTTCGGCATGGCGGCGGTGAAGAACGTGGGGGAGAGCGCCATGGCCCCCCTCCTGGAAGAGCGCCGTCAGGGAGGGGCCTTCCGCTCCCTGGAGGAGTTTTGCCGCCGCGCCGGTGACTCCTCCCTCAACCGTCGGCCCCTGGAGAGCCTCATCAAGGCTGGCGCCTTCGACGAGCTGGGCCCTCGGGGGAGCCTGCTGGCGGGCGTGGACCGCATCATCGCAGTGGCCCAACGGGAGGCCAGACTTCGGCACAGCGGCCAGGCCACCATGTTCGATCTGTTCGGCGCCACCGTGGCGGCGCCCCTCGATTCCCTGACCCTGCCCCAGGCGGAGGTCTCCCCTAGAGAGAAGCTGGCATGGGAGCAGGAGCTCCTGGGGGTCTCCCTCTCGGACAACCCCATCAGCAGCCTGGTGTACAACCACCCCGACTGGATGAAGATCTTCCTGAGCGACGTGGAGCCCGAGTCGGGGCAAAAGCTCATTCTGGTGGGCCAGGTCTCCTCGGTCCAGCGGCGGCAGACCCGTCAGGGGAAGGCGTTCCTGGCGGCTACCCTGGAGCTCCTCGACGGTGGCATCGAGGTCACGGTATGGCATGAGCCGTTGAAGCAGGCGGCCGAGCTGTGGCAGGAGGGGGCTTTTCTCTGGGTGGTGGGCAAGACCAGGATGCGCGACGACCAGCTCTCCATCGTCTGCGACGAGGCAAAGCCCTACCACGCCTCTCTGCATGAGGGGGAACCGGTCAGCACGCCACCTTCGTTACAGATTTCCAATGAGGGAGTGGCCAGTTTGAGTACATTCGAAACACCTAGGGTCCCAGCCCAGACCAATGGCGTCAAGTCCAATGGGTCTCACCCAAAGGCCAACGGGAAAACGTCTCGTAAGGTCACGCTGCGACTTGAGGAGAGCCTCACGGCACCCGAGGACCTGAGACGGTTTGAAGACGCCATGCGAGTTCTTCTGGAGTTCCCGGGGGAGGACTCCATTTGCCTCCAAATAGTCAGTGGCCGCAAGCTAACCCGCATCGAGATACCTGCCTCCAGGTATAGCACACGGTTCTGCGCCGAACTTGAGGCGCGCCTGGGGGCGCTCCTTAAGCCTGGCGAAGGGGTGTGGCTGGAGGGGGTCGAGGGGTGAGGTGAAGCTGGTGCACCTGGCTACGGCCCCCAACCAGACGGTGGCGGAGCTGTGGGTGGACTGCCTCCGCGATGCGGGCATTCCCGCCATGGTCCGCCCTGGGGATACCGCCTCCTTCCTTGGCGTGTCCGCCGCCCCGTGCCGTGTGCTGGTGGATGAGGCGTCTGTGGAGGAGGCGAGGACAGTGCTGGGGGAGGTGGGGGAGTGAACCAGGGCGTTTGGGCTCTCTGACCAATGAAGAGGCCGCCATCATGACCCAAGAACAACCGGAGCGGTTTGCGTGGAAAGAAACCCCCAGTAGTGGTTGAAGCCACGCCTCTGGCAATGCTCCAATCTCAAGTCATCGCCTGCCGCCTGTGCCCGCGCCTGGTGGAGTTCCGCGAGCGAGTGGCCACAGAGAAGCGCCCCCGTTCCAGGGAGGAGACCTACTGGGGGAGGCCCGTGCCTGGCTTCGGCGACCCTCACGCTCATCTGCTCATCCTGGGACTGGCCCCGGCGGCCCACGGCGGCAACCGCACCGGGCGTGTGTTTACGGGAGACCCGTCTGCCCGGTTCCTGATGGACGCCCTCTACGAGGTGGGGTTCGCCAGCCAGCCGACGTCGGAGCACCTGGACGACGGCCTGGTCCTGCGGGATGCCTACATCACCGCCACGGTGAAGTGTGTGCCGCCAGGGGATCGCCCCACCGTCGAGGAGTCGCGGAACTGCCGGCGGTATCTGGTCAGTGAAATAACGTTGCTGTCCGGAGTCAGAGCCGTTCTGGCCTTGGGAAGGATCGCATTTGAGGGGTACGAGCGGGCGCTCGCCGAGGTCACGGGGAAGCGGAACTCTCTGCCGTTTCGCCACGGGGCCCACTATCGGCTGGGGCAGGGCCTGCCCGACCTGTTCGCCTCCTACCACCCCAGCCCCCGCAACACCAACACAGGGCGGCTCAAGCGGGAGGAGTTCATCGCCGTGCTTCAGGACGTTCGAGGCTATCTGGCGGGGACTTCGATGGCCCAGCTATAGGCTAGCAGGATTCGGAAAAGGGAAGTGCAGAGGGGCGAAGCCCCTTTGCCAGGAGTCTGATGGTGTCCCTCAGATACAGTCTTCCCCCTTCCTGACCAGGAAGGGGGCTAGGAAGATAGTCGAAAGAGTTTTTCAGCACCCTGCTAGACGATGCCGCGGCGGCGCCGGCGCCGAGCAGCCCGCTGAAGCGCCAGGCGAAGCCTTTGCCCCTTGGAGCGGAAGAACCGCTTGTCCTTGAAGTCCTTGAGAACCCCGGAGCGGGCCACCGCAGAGCGGAAGCGCGCGATCAGGCCCTCTGGGTTCTCCCCGTCCCGCAGCACGACGATGGGCATACGTCTCCTTGCACCCCGATGTTACAAACCTGAAGCTCACCCGTTTGCTATGGCGAGCAGTATACTATCTTTCCCCCTTCCAATCAACCGCTCACGCCATGACAAAGGCTCCTTGCAGGGCAAAGAGCCTTTGTTCTATTCTTGGGCTACACGTTCACTGAGGAGGTAGAAGTTATGGCGCTCACCCTTGCCGAGGCCTAGAAACTCTCCCATGACCTGCTCCTGACGGGGGTCAGCGAGACCATCATCAAAGAGCGCCCCGTGCTCCAGATGCTTCCCTTCATCGAGATTGTGGGCAACGGCCTCACCTACAACCGGGAGAACGCCGCCGCCGCCGCTGCCTTCTTCGGGGTGGGCGACATCTGGGCCGAGTCCACCCCTACCTTCACCCAATTGACGGGCACTCTCAATATCCTGGGGGGAGACGCGGACATCGACAACTTTCTCAGGGCCACCCGCTCCAGTCTCCAGGCACTGGAGGCAGCGGTGGTCCAGCTGAAGGCCAAGGCGGTCCAGCTGACCTTTGATGAGAGCCATTTCTGCGGTTGCCCCAAAACGAGACAGGTGGCGGGGAGCCTGACCCTGTGGCTGGAGCGCGTGCACACCGCCCGGAACAGCCCCTCCGGAGAGATGGTCAACGGCCGCTCCTGCGCCCTTATCTTATTTGACCCTGGCAACCCCCGGGACGCCTCGGTCATCGCGGTGTGGACATGACCTGTCGAAACTCGTCTCGCTCTTGGCTCTTTCTACGAGTGTCGTCTACTGCCTGGAGGTAACACCAAACTGGCGGGGGGGCCGCCAGTTTTCAGCGTTCCGTTGGCGTTTCCCTACGACTATGCTACAATTGCCCTATGGAAGCCGGTCGCCGAGGCATCATCGATAGCATTGGGGCCGGGTTCGCCCTGGTCCACCGCTGGCCTGCCCTGCTCGTCCTCCCCGTCCTTGTGGACGGCCTCCTTTGGCTTCTCCCGAGGGTGTCCCCTCGCCCCCTCCTTGAGAGGCTTGTAGAGCAATCGGGGAGCCTAACTGCGGGAGGAGCGCAGTCAGGGGGGCCAAACGCATTGAGGGAGCAGGTCGTGCGAACCCTTGAGGTGTTGCAGGGCGCCAACCTCCTGGGCGTGCTGGGCTGGCAGGTGCCTACCTTCTTGCATCCCCTGAGCGGCCAAGGGTTTTCCCAGGGAGATCTCTTCTCCGTCAGCAGTTGGGGCCAGGGGTTCCTGGTAGTGGTGGCGTTGGCCCTGGCAAGCGTTTTGGTGGCGTGCCTCTACCTCGGGGCTCTCGCCCAGGGGGCCCAGGAGCAGCCCTGGCAGCCACGCCTCCTGTTGTCTCAGGCGCCAAGGTACTGGGGACGTTTGACGGCCTACCTGGCTCTCCTCACGGGCGTGGTCCTTGTAGCGGTCCCGGTGATCGGGTCGGTTTGGATCCTCCTGCAAGCCGTAGCTCCTGTGCTGGGCAGCTTGTTCCTGGCCTTGGCCCTGAGCGGATGGCTGGTGGTGTCAATCTCCCTGTACCTGACGAAGCCCGCCATCTTCTTGGAGGGACTGGGGGGCCTGGCGGCCTTGCGGCGCAGCATTGCCCTGGCCCGCCGCCACTTTTGGAGCGTCCTGGGCCTGTTTCTGCTACTCAACCTCATCAGCCTGGGCGTGGGGCTCCTCTTGGTCCGCGTAGCCACCCTTCCCTGGGGTCTGCTGCTGGCAATCATGGGGAATGCGTACCTGGCTACAGGGCTGTCCGCGGCGGTGATGGTGTACTATCGCCACCGTACGGGGCTGAGTCCCGAGGAGATAGGAACCTAATCGGTTTTGCAGAGAGCAATCCTTCTCAAAAACAACAACATTCCGTTGGAAGTATGTGTCGCTTTTCGTACTCATACATCTTCATAGGTAGGTTCTCATGACCCAGACACAAGCGCCAACGAGCCACTACACCGCTGAAGACATCCAGGTGCTGGAAGGGCAGGAGGCCGTCCGGCGCCGTCCGGGGATGTACATCGGCACCACAGAGCAGCGGGGTCTCCACCACCTCGTCTATGAGATCGTGGACAACGCAGTCGACGAGGCCATGGCGGGCTTCTGCACATGGGTGCACATCACCCTTCAGGAAGACGGCTCCGTGCGAGTGGAGGACAACGGCCGCGGCATCCCGGTGGACACCCATCCGGTCACGGGCAAGTCGGCCATGGAGACAGTGTTGACCACCCTCCACGCCGGAGGAAAGTTCGGGGGAGGCGCCTACAAGGTCACGGGAGGGCTCCACGGTGTTGGCGCCTGCGTTGTCAACTCCCTCTCCGAGCGGCTGGTGGTGGATGTCCAGCGCGATGGGTTCCACTACCGGCAGCACCACCAGCGGGGCCACGCCACTGGGCCTGTGGAGGTGGTGGGACCCTCCTCGGAGCGCGGGACCGCCATCACCTTCCTGCCCGATAAGGAGATTTTCCCTGTCCTGGACTTCGACTTTGACATCATCGCCGAGCGGTTCCGGGAGATGGCCTTCCTCAACAAGGGGCTGGAGATCCACTTCACCAGCTACCAACACCACCGCGAGCCTCCCGGGTTCCAGGAGCGGATATTCTACTTTGACGGCGGGATTCGCAGCTTCATCCGTTCCCTCAACCGGAACCGGACCCTGGTGCACCCCGAGCCTGCCTACGTCAGCAAGGGCATAGGCAGCACCCTGGTGGAGGTGGCCCTCCAGTACAACGGCGGCTTCACCGAGACCTGCTTCACCTTTGCCAACTGCATCAATACGGTGGACGGCGGCACCCACCTCACGGGCTTTCGTTCGGCCCTCACACGCGTGCTGAACGACTACGGCCGGAAGGCCAAGTTTATTCGTGATGACCAGCCCAACCTGACGGGTGACGATGTTCGAGAGGGCCTCACGGCCGTTATTTCGGTCAAGCTCACAGACCCCCAGTTCGAAGGGCAGACCAAGACAAGACTGGGCAACGCCGAGGTGAAGGGGTACGTGGACTCGGTCGTGGGGACCGAGCTCATGATGTTCCTGCAAGACCACCCCAGCGATGCCCGTCGGATTCTGGACAAGTGCCTGACCTCGGCGAAGGCCCGAGAGGCGGCCCGGCGTGCACGGGACATGGTCGTGCGCAAGAGCGCCCTGGACGGGGGATCCCTCCCCGGGAAGCTGGCCGACTGCCAGGAGCGGGACCCTGCCCACAGCGAGCTGTACCTGGTGGAGGGAGACTCGGCTGGCGGGTCCGCCAAGATGGGCAGGGACCGCAAGTTCCAGGCCATCCTTCCCCTTCGGGGCAAGATCCTCAACGTGGAGAAGGCGCGTCCGGACAAGATGGTGGCCCACGAGGAGCTGAGGAACCTGATCATCGCCTTGGGGGCCAGTGTGGGGGAGGATTTCAACCTCGAAAAGCTCCGCTACCACCGGGTGATCATCATGACCGATGCCGACGTGGACGGGGCCCACATCCGGACCCTCCTCCTCACCTTCTTCTACAAGTACATGCCTGCCCTCATCACGGGCGGGTACCTGTACATCGCCCAGCCACCCCTCTACCGTATCCAGAACGGCCGGCAGGGCCAGTACGTCTACTCTGAGGCGGAGCGGGAGGCCATCATGGAACCGCTCAAGGACAAGCGGGGCGTGACGACCCAGAGGTACAAGGGCCTGGGGGAGATGAACCCCCACCAGCTCTGGGAGACCACCATGGACCCGGCCACCCGCACGATGCTCCAGGTGAACATGGAGGATGCGGCCATTGCCGAGCGGGTGTTTGTCCAGCTGATGGGCGAGGAGGTGAAGCCCCGCAAGGACTTCATCCTCGCCTACGCCAAGCAGGTACGGAACCTGGACGTATAGTTGTGGCCCTGGGAAGGCTAGCGTTCAGGAATGACCTCAGCGTCAACCGCCGTAGCGCTCCTCATTCACCACCCTCGCGAGCCGGGACAGATCCTGGTGGTCAAACGTCCCGAGGGCTCGGAGGAGGAGTTGCCCGGCATCTGGGGCCTGCCTGCCGCCACCTGTAGGGCCAACGAGAGACCAAAAAAGGCGGCCCGCCGCGCAGCTCGACAGAAGCTGGGGGTGAGCCTTCGCACCCTTCGGCCCGTGGCCGAGGGCGTCCACCAACGACCTCAAGGCCCCTTGGCCATGACCCTCTTTGAGGCCGTTCCCGTAGAGGACACTCCCACCCTCCCCATTGCCTCCCACCAGGTTGACGGGTTCACCTACTATACTGAGTGGCGCTGGGCCCCTCTGTCCATCCTGGAGGAGGGTGCTGCCCAAGGTTCCCTGTGCTGTGCCCTGGCCCTGGGTCTGGCCTAATAGGGCGTTGAGGACGGGGAGTGCAGAGGGGCGTTGCCCCTCTGCTGGGGGTCTGGGGGCACCCCCCAGATATAATTTCCACCCCCTTCCTGTCCAGGAAGGGGGACAGGGGGATGGGTGAAAGGGTTTTTCATCACCCTCCGAAGAGAGGAAAAAGGCTCCCATACCTGAAGGCCCCACCATCCTGGAGCTTGTCCGCAACGGCACCATGAGCGCCGAGATGGCCGCCACCCTCTGGGCCGCCGTGGACCAGCGGTGGTCCTTTATCGTCACGGCCATCCCACGCCTGGCGGGCAAGACCACCAACATGAACGCCATGCTGGCTCTGATGCCCCAGGGTATTCCTGTCCACCGCCTCAGTGGAGATGTGGAGGAGATGGCCCGCCTCCAGAGGGCGGCCACAGGGGGCTACCTGGTGGTGGGAGAGTTTAGCCATGCCCCTGTGCCCACCTACACCTGGGGGGCCCCGGTGCGCCGCGTCTTTGAGGCCCTCAGCGCCGGCTACTCCCTGGCCACGGCACTCCACGCACCAAACCTTTTAGACACTTTCAACGTAGTATGTAGAGAGAATGGTATTACCGATGCCGAGGCCTCCCGCATCAAGCTGGTCCTCTACATTCGGCGCTTAGGAGACAGCCCCGACACCTACTGGCGCCGCCTCGCCCAAGTCTACGATATAGAGAGGGTGGAAGGAGGACAGCCGGCGGGACGGCTGCTCCATCGTTGAGTCGAGGGTGATGACCGTTTCGAGGCGATGGAGCGCCCCCGCCTGTTGCCGAACCCGCCCGGGGATCTGACCGAGCGATCGGCTCGCATGAAGGCCCTGGCCCAGACGGGACGCACGTCCCCTGAAGACGTGACATGGCTGGTCGTTGACTTTCACGGCCACCGCTGAGGGCGGCGCCGTCTCAGGTTTCTCATCCAGAGACAGGAGACAAAAAGATGTTTGTTGTTCCAAAGAGGTAGGCTTTGGGTCGCCGTTGTCCTTCTGGTGGGCGTGTTGATGGTGGCAGGCTGCGGAGCGCCTGGAGCGCCCTTATCCACAGCTAGCAACACCCCTCCACCCACCGTCGCCCCAGCGGCCACGGCCACACTCGACCCCACGGCTACGGCAACGGTGGTGCCTACCCCCACGGCCACGCCCCTGCCTGGCGCCGTCTCCGCCAACATCATCAATTTCGCTAACGAGAACCTGACGATCCGCGTAGGCACTACCGTGGTGTGGACCAATAGGGGCAACGCGCCCCACACCGCCACCTCGGGGCTGTTCCCCACCGCATCGAGGGTGTGGAACAGCGGCAACCTTAATTCAGGGGAATCCTTCAGCTTTCCCTTCACCCAGATCGGGAACTTTCCTTACCACTGCATCTATCACGGCATGACGGCCACCGTCACGGTGGTGCCGTAACCAGGGCCTAGGGGAGGCAGAGGCCTGGCCGAGCTTCTACCAGGCCTCGACGGATGAGCTGAACGGCGATGGCCGCTAGCAGCAGGTAGGCCTTCTCCTCACTCGGTCAACTCCCACGCTATGACCTCCAGGGTTGCCTCTGATGGGGGGGCCGGTTCTGAGGGCGCCGGGAGGAACCCTCCCTCCGCCAGGGCCTGGGCCACCTCTTGCCGGTGATCGCGGTCCCGGGTCTCCACGGTCACCTCCACCTCCACCCTGTCCCAGTCCAGGAAGAGCCCTTCCCTGCGATGCCGCACCTCCAGCACACTGGTACGGACTCGAGCCAGGCAATCCAAAAGGGCTGCCAGGCGTCCGGGCCGGTCGCGGATGGTGGCCTTCACCACCAGATAGCGGCCGGCGTGGGCCAGGCCGTGGTGGAGCACCTGGGACACCAGTGAGAGGTCGATGTTCCCGCCGCTCAGGACGATGACCACCTTCTTGTCGGGCAACGCCACCTTGGCTCCCAGCAGCGCCGCCAACCCGACGGCGCCTGCCCCTTCCACCAGCAGCTTGGCCCGCTCCGTGAGGAGCATCATGGCGTGGGCCACCTCCTCCTCTTCCACCGTGACCACCTGGTCCACATAGCGCCTCATTACGGCGAAGGGCCTCCTGCCGAGGCGCGCTATGGCGATGCCGTCGGCGATGGTGGCCTTCGGGGCCACCCGGACCCTGCGTCCCCGGGCCAGGGCCTCCACCGCTGCCGAGGCCGCCTTGACCTGGACACCGATGACCTGGACGGAGGGCCTGCTCTCCTTGAGGGCCATTGCAATGCCGCTGATGAGGCCTCCTCCCCCCACGGGCACCACCACCGCGTCCAGCTCCGGCTCCTGCTCCAACAGCTCCAGGCCGATGGTCCCCTGGCCGGCGATGACCAGGTCATCGTCAAAGCCGTGTACCAGGGTCATCCCTTCTTCTTTGGCCAGGCTGGCAGCGTGCTCGGCGGCCTCATCGTAATTGCTGCCGTGGAGGAGGACCGTGGCGCCGTAGCCCCGGGTGGCCGCTACCTTGGCCATGGAGGCCTCCAGGGGCATGACGATGGTGCAGGACACTCCTGCTTCACGGGCGGCTAGGGCCAGGCCCTGAGCGTGATTGCCCGCGCTGGCGGCGATGACCCCTCGCTCCCGCTGCCGTCGGGAGAGGGAGGCCACCTTGTTGTAGGCCCCCCGCACCTTGAAAGAGCCTGTGCGCTGCAGGTTCTCCAGCTTCAGCAGCACGTGGCTCCCCGTCATCTGGCTGAAGGTGTGGGAGTAGTCCAGGGGCGTTTCGTGGATCACGCCTCGCAACCGCTGGGCCGCGCTTCGGATGTCCTCCAGAGTAATCAACATTCTGCCCTCTCAGGGAAGCTCCTCTTATCATAGAGATCAAACCATCAATGACGACACGTGCCCCCAGAGGAAAAACGAGCGAAGGGCGGCACGCCCTGACGGGCCTTATGCGTTGTAGCTCATCGGGTGCGCTGCTACAATGGGGGCGCCATGCCCCAGATAGACGACGCCTTACGGCCTGCTCTCCTTCGCCACTTCTCTCTCGAAGAGGTGCAGGGCTGTCAGCTCCACTTTCGAGGGTTGGTGGTGGGGGTGATCTCCCTCCCTGGGCTGCGCCGGCGGTCCGCCGCCATCACCTTCGGGCGGGAGGTGTTCCTCCGGCCGGACAATTGGCAGCGGTTGGGCTTTTCACAGCAGGTGGGGCTCCTGGCCCACGAGCTCACCCACGTGCGCCAGTACCGGCGGTGGGGCGGGGCGCCCTTCCTGGCCTGGTACGCCCTGCTCTACCCCTTCTACTTCTGGCGCGTGAACCGCCATCCCCTGGAGCGGCCCGCCTACCGGATGGGCAGCGAGGTGGTGGAGGCAGTGAGGCGGGACTCCGCCCCTAGACCGTAGCGCAATGCTCACCCTCTTCGGTTCGCTCGCTGTGGTCACCATGATGGTAGCCTACTGGCAGGAGCCCCGCTCCAAGTGGTTGACGCTGGCCTTCGCCGTCGGGTGCGCCGCCACCTCGGCCTACAGCGCCCTGGTGGAGGCCTACCCGATAACCGTCATAGAGGCCCTCTGGACACTGATCGCCCTCCAGCGTTTCTTCCGAAGACATCGCCAGGGGAGGCCTGAATGAAGAGAGGGGCGAGAGTTCTTAGGGAAGGGCTTCTGGGGAACCCTTTCTTGCAAGAAGGGGGCCACCAGACCTCTCCGAAAGAACCTGCACCCCTCAATTCCGATGCGTCGGGACTCGCCCTGCTCCAAGGCTGAATAGTGATGACGTCATAACGGAGGTGGTAATGCCCGGCCCGCTAGAGGGAATGCGAGTGCTCGACCTGAGCTGGGTCCTCTCGGGCCCCTACGCCACCATGGTCCTGGCCGACCTGGGGGCCGAGGTCATCAAGGTGGAGCGGCCCTTCTACGGCGATCGTGCCCGGGGAACGGCGCCCTTCATGGACGGCCACAGCAGCTACTTCATGAGCGTCAACCGTGGGAAGAAAAGCGTCACCATCGATCTCACCCAGCCCAAAGGGAAGGACCTCATCCTCCGGCTCGTGGAGCGGGTGGACGTCCTAGTGGAGAACTTCACCGCAGGGACGATGGCCGACCTGGGCCTGGACTACCCGGTGCTCCAGCAGCGCAACCCTCGCCTCATCTACGCCGCCATCTCGGGCTTCGGGCAGACGGGCCCGTATGCAGAGCGACCGGCCCTGGACATTGTTGTCCAGGCCATGAGCGGCATGATGAGCATCAACGGCGAACCTGGCAGGCCGCCCGCCCGCCTGGGCATCTCCCTTGGCGATTTGGGCGCCAGCCTCTTCGCCGTGGTGGGCATCCTGGCGGCCCTGGAGGAGCGCCACCGCAGCGGCAAGGGGCAGATGCTGGACCTGAGCATGCTGGACTGCCAGGTCGCCCTGGCCGAGGGCCCCTTCATGCGCTACCTGGCGACAGGCGAGGTCCCCCAGCCTCTGGGCAGCCGCCACCCCGTCTTCACCCCCTTCCAGGCCTTCCCCACCCAGGACGGCTACATCGTGGTGGCCATCATCGGCGGCACCAACGACCAGTGGGCCCTCTTCTGCTTCGCCCTGGACCGCATAGACCTGGCCGAGGACGTGCGATTCGTGGACGGCTGGACCCGCACCCAGCACCACGCTGTCCTGGAGCCCATGATCAGCGAGGCGATGAAGAGAAAGACCACGGCCCAGTGGCTAGAGGAGCTGACCCAATTGGGCATCCCCTGCGGGCCTGTCAACACCATCGCCGCGGCGGCGGCGGACCCCCAGGTGCAGGAGCGTCGGATGCTGGTCCAAGTCCCCCACAAGGACCTGGGGCAGGTCACCCTGGTCAACTCGCCCCTCAGGCTCTCCCGCACGCCGGGCCAGGCGCAGGGCATCGAGCCCGACCTGGGGGAGCACACGGCACAGGTGCTCGGAAAGATACTGGGTCTGGGCGAGGAGGAGGTGCAACAGTTGCGGGACGTAGGGGTGATTTAAGGTGACTGGCCCTGCGTATGGTTCTACAGGCGGGGCGAACTCTACGGCAGGAGGCTCTCTTCAGAAAATGGATCACCGCAAGTTCGTATGGCTATTACTGCCTTGGTCGCTTGTTTTGCTGTCCCTCGCTTGCGATAGAGGGGATTCTAACCCTAACACCCTATCAGAACAAAGTCCGACCCGAAACGAGCTTTCAGACCTAAGGGGCTTAATGGATTTCCTAAAGGTCGTCGTACAGGTGTCAGAGTCCGACCTGTCATCCAGCCCTCCCACTTCGAAAGTTACGGTTTCGGTGGAGAATACCGCGCCCACAACTGGCGAATTCCCCTGGGTCGTATTTGAAAACATTACCATCAAGGAAACACCTCGCCGTCTAGAGGGCCGCCGTGCTGGCCATGCCAGATCGGGCCCAACACCTGCTGCTGTTCCATTCGAGGTGAGCTCGGATGCGTTGTTTCCTGGGCAAAGAATGACGCAACTCTACGACGTAGATTCCCATGACCTTGCTGCCATAGCGTTCAGCGTCAATGCGCAGCTTTCGCTAAACGCCCTTCTGCACGCCGGGCGTTTAGCATGGGTGGCAAGCGAACGTACAAAGCCGCTGGTTGTGCCAGTGCTCAAAGAGACGCTACGGCACATTCATGTTCCGTTGCAGCAAGCGACTGATGCAGTCAGAAACATCGGGCCTCAGAGTACACTAACCGATTTGCAGCGAGCGGCCAGTAAAATCGAGCAAAGTCTAAGAACGATTGAAGACTCAGATGGCGAGTGGTCGCAGTCCGTTAACCAGTTGTCCCGTGTCACAGGCGATTCCCTGGAGAAGCCTTTGGGAGGCTACTATTGGGCTATCCATAGTGCCATGGATGAAATGAAGCTGGCTCTTTCCACCAATGATACAGCGCAGGTGTCAGCGGCCAGACTCATTCTACTTGGACAGGCCGTGGAGACCGCTCGGCTGAACAGAGAGATTGAAGCACTCATGAAGCGCTATGACATTGCAGACGGCGAGGTGGGCTACACCTTCAGGGGCAAATAGATCCACCACCGGCTCTCCTAGCCGCCTACATCGCCAAGGCCCACAACCGCTGGGCCTCCTGGTAGTCCGCAGGAGTGTTGACGTCCAGCCGGACCAGAGGGGTGTCAAAGGGCACCTGGTGCACCTCGGTCTTGTGGCGCTCCATCACCGCCCTGATCCCCTGGGTGGCCTCCTCAATGGCCAGCAGCTCGGGGAGCAGCCGAGTGTTGAAGATGAAGGGGTGCCCTCCGTGGCCCTGGTAAACGGGGGATGTGATCAGCGCGCCTGTCCTCTGGTGCTCCCCCAAGAGCCGCCTGACAATATGGACCGTCCGAGGCTGGTCCACCGCCAGGAGAAGCACACCATCGGCGCCGGAACGTAAGCTGCGCAGGCCCAGCTTGATGGAGGTGGTCTTCCCCTGAGCATAGTCGGGGTTGATGACACTCCAGGCCTGCTCGCCCCGCACCTGGGTGACCAGTTCCAGGGCCCGGTGTCCCAGGACCACCACCACCTCCCTGCACCCAGCCTCAATCAGCATGTCCACCTGGTGCTGCAGCAGTGTCTTTCCCTGCCACGGCAGCAGGGCCTTGAGCTGCCCCATGCGTGTGGACTCCCCGGCGGCCAGGAGCACGGCGGTGATGCCAGGCATTCCTCCCCCTTTATGGGAAAGGGGCTCTCTTCTGAGAGCCCCTTAGATGAACAACCTCACAGGGCTTTCGGCACCGCTAGCTCGCCACGGCCACGGCGGCCTCTTGCTGCTTGCGCACCTTCTCCACGATCTTCATGAGACGACGCTCCTCCAGCTTCATGGAGCCGCCGGTGCCACCCAGTCGGAACTTGATGAGCTCCGCGACAATGCTGACGGCGATCTCCTCGGGCGTGCGGGCGTGGATGTCCAGGCCAACGGGGGAGTGGATCTGCCGCAGCCGCTCCACGGAAATACCACGCTTCAGCAACTCCTCGTAGATGAGGATCACCTTACGCTTGCTCCCCATGAGCGCCACGTAGCCCGCAGAGGTGAGAGCCGCCGCCGCCAGGGCCCGGTCGTCCTCACGGTGGCCACGGGTGCCCACGACGATGAAGGTGTTGGTGTTGACGGGAACGTCGCCCAGGCCCTCGGCGTAGTCCTTAGCGATGGTGGCCTTGGCCATGGGGAACCGCTCGGGGTTATCGAACTCGGGCCTGTCGTCAATCACGTAGATGCGGAACCCAACACTCTGGGCCAGGGTAGACACCGCCTTGTTAACGTGGCCGCCACCCATGAGCACCAGCTTGGCGGGCGTGGTGTAGGCCTCCACGAACACCTCGCCCCCGTCGGCAGTCTTCACGTAGTGTTCTTTGCCGTAGGCCATGAGAGGGAGGGCCGACTTGGCGGCCTCGTCGTCCAGCCGAGCGCTGCCCAGGGTACCCATGCGGGTGCCGTCCTCCCGCACCAGGAGCTTGGCTCCCACCTGGAGGTTGGACCCCTTGGGGGGCTTCAGCAGGGTGGCCAGGGCCACGGGCTTGCCCCCACTGTAAGCCCTCAGAATTTCGTGGAGGTACGGGAGGGTCTCCTGGGGCTTCCACACGGGGTCCATGAGGAAGAACATCGTGCCGCCGCAGACAAGGCCATCGCGGGCGGCGATCTCCTCGTTCAGATTGTACTCGGTGATCTCCGGCCCGCCGCCCCGCTGCAGCACCGTCTTGGCGGAGAACCAGATGTCCCCCTCGACGCAGCCACCACCAAGGGTGCCCGCGCCGCTGCCGTCCAGACGCACTAGGAGCTTGGCGCCCGGCTTCTGAGGAGTGGATCCCTGGGTGTGGGTGACGGTGGCGATGACGCAGGCTTTGCCCTGCTCCATCTCCTTGACGGCTTCTTGAAAGACGAGTTCCATGCGTTCACCTTCTGGGGCAGATCACTGATCTTCATGATAGCAAAGAGGAGCCCATTGAAGCAAATCAGGCGGGGCTTTCGCTGCGTTCCACCCTTGGCCGTAACGCTCGATAGACCCGGCCCATGACGTAGCCGTGGTTTTTCTCCAGGAGGTGTTTGACAAAAGGCGCCTTGCCGAGCAGGTTCACCACTGTCCGGGTCGTCCTCACGTCCCAAGGAATAGTGACCGCCGTCCCTCCGCCCCTGGGCGCCAGGACCACTCTCCCCTCTCCTGCCAAGTCTCCAGAGGACCTGACCTCCAGGAGGGATAGAGGCTCCAAAGCGGTGACCTCTACCGAAAAGCGCAGGGTGTAGGGCAAGAACCCCCTGACTTTACAGTCCGCCACCGTGCCCGCACCCATGGTGGGCCCTGAGCCCCGTAGCGTTGCGCTCCAGGCGCCCGGCGACCAGGCTGCCCAGGCCTCGACCTTCCCAAACGCCTCCCACAACCTCTCCACAGGGGCCTGGAAGGACCAGCGCGTCACGAAATGGTAGTCGGCCGCCGGTCTTTCCCCCTTGCTAGTGTCGCATCCCCGAACTCCCGTCCCATTGAGTGCATCCTCTCCAAGGGCAGATACCTCCCCCCCTGGCCCCCTCTCTTGTAAGAGAGGGGGGAGATGCTGTATCTGGGGGTGCCCCCCAGACCCCCGGGCAAGGGGGCAAAGCCCCCTTGCCCCCTTGCCGATTCCCCGGTGTTGTTGGCGAATCTCCGAGGCAGGTCACTAGCAGGAGCAACCTGCAAGCCGGCTATGCTTGGCCCACGCTGTGCTGGGCCGCCATCAGCGTGTTGCGCACCAGCATAGCCACCGTCATAGGCCCAACTCCCCCGGGCACGGGGGTGATGGCTTCGGCCTTCCGGGATACCTCCTCAAAGGCCACATCCCCCACCAGGCGATAGCCACGCTTGTTGAAGGCGTCCTCCACCCGGTTCATTCCCACGTCAATCACCACCGCCCCTTCCTTGACCATGTCGGCAGTGATAGCGCCTGGGCTGCCCATGGCCGCCACCAGGATGTCCGCCTGCCGCGTGATGCTGCCGAGGTCTCGAGTGCCGGTGTGGCACACGGTCACGGTGGCATTGGCGCCGGGGGCTTTCTGCATCAGTAGAAGGGCCAGGGGCTTGCCCACAATGTCGCTGCGCCCGCACACCACCACATGCTTCCACTCCGGGGAGTAGCCGCTCCGCAGGAGCAGGTGCTGGATTCCAGCGGGGGTGCAGGGCACAAACCTGGGCCGCCCCTGGGCCAGGAGTCCCGAATTGACGGGATGAAGTGCGTCCACGTCCTTCTCAGGCGAGAGAGCGGCGATGACCCGCTGGGGGTCCAGGTGAGGTGGCAGGGGAAGCTGGACCAGGATGCCATGCAAGCGGTTGTCCTGATTCAGGCGCTCCACCAGGGCGCACAGCTCCCTTTCGGTGGTCTCCTGAGGCAGGTGGAAGGTCTGGGTCAAGACGCCCGCCTCTTGGCAGGCCCGCTCCTTGTTGCGCACGTAGGTGGCCGAGGCGGTGTTATCGCCCGTTAGTATGGCTGCCAGGCCGGGGGTGACGCCGTGGCGCTGGTGCAGCTCCTTGACGCCCAGAGCCACCTCCTGGCGGAGCGCCCTGGCGATCTCTGTTCCGTTGAGAAGACGGACGGGCACGATCTTGAAGACCCTCTCTACCCCTTCTCCCCTTAGGGGAGAAGGGGGGGATGAGGGGGCACCCTCACCCAGACCCTCTCCCTCCAGGGAGAGGGTCTCACTACCGCCTGATGATCTTAGCACCATCTCGCCGCCAACCGCCTCGCAAGTCGGCGCTGGCGTCCAGGAGACGCTGCAACGTCTTGTAGGGCGAGGAGCTCAGCTTGGGGGCGCCCAGAACGGCAGCAGCCGCTGACGCCGCTGCCGAGCCCGGGATGCCGTCGCCCGCGTTGGGGGCTCGCCGGAGCCACGCGGCATCGATGCGCGGCGCCCAGAGGTTTGGGTCCATGGCGTTGTTTGCCCCTTCA
This sequence comes from Dehalococcoidia bacterium, assembly GCA_009692865.1. Taxonomy (GTDB): domain Bacteria; phylum Chloroflexota; class Dehalococcoidia; order Lucifugimonadales; genus SHYH01. The sequence goes on along the minus strand of SHYH01000016.1, from coordinate 3,507 downwards.
CCGGGCGCAGGCGCGGCCAGCTCCACGAACATGTCCCCTTGCCCTCGGGAAGGCACCACACGCACCTCTGAGCGAGAGGCGTTCAGGTACCTGCTAAAGGTGGAGTGCCCAAGGACCCGGAGGTCGAAGCTGGGGTCGAGGCGCTGCATGGTCTGTATGAGCTTGCTGCCGGAGACCCTTCCCTGGTCGTCCATGGCCACTTTGACCGCCCTCACCAGGAGGGAGTCCCCCTCCACTCCCTGGCGCGACGGTCGTTCGGCTCCCTGGCTATCGACTGGGCTATCGGCCTGGTCCAGGAAGTAGTACCGGTCACAGGAGGTCACCAGGGCCCGAGATACGGTGGCCTTGCGTCCGGCCCCGATGACGGTCTTGCCTGCTGCTCGGAGCTTGGTCACCAGGGGGACAAAGTCGGTATCGGAGGAAACGAGCACAAAGGTGTCCACGGGCGACTGGTAGAGAAGGTCAATAGCGTCTACCGCCAGGCGAAGGTCGCTGGCGTTCTTGCCAGAGCTGGTGGTGCGGAACAGGTGCACCGGCTCGATGCCCAGGGCAAGGAGCTCATCTCGTTGGCTGCCGCCGACAGTGGACCAGTCGCCATAGGCCCGCTTGACCACCACCCGGCCGCTCTCTGACACCTGGTCCAGGAGCCAGCGGATGGGGTGCAGACCCACGTTTTCATAGTCGATAAGGACGGCCACTTGCTGGTCAGCCATAGGATCTGTCACCTTCTCCTAGCATACTGATTCCCTAGTTCTCTACAAGGGTGGGTCTCTCCCCTACATACCCATCCCTTCTGAAAGAGCAGATACCTCGCCCCCGTAGCCCCCTCTCCTGCAGGAGAGGGGGCAGAAGAAAGCATCTGGGGACCCCCCAGGCCCCGGCGGGGGCTCTGCCCACTGCACCCCCGGAGGGCTTTTGCGTGAACTTCTAAGACAGCAGGCTAGCGTGGGCGCCGTGCCTGGTGTGGTTGACAGGCTCCGAACCCCTTCCTACTATAGGGGAGAGATGCAAAGGATGACCTCCTGGGCCCATCGGTTGTTGGTGGTGCTGCTTTTCCCGGCAGTGCCCACCCTGTTGATCACCGCCAACGTCTGGTGGGCCTTCACCTCCCAGACCCTTTATCTGTATGGCTTTGACCGGTTCCACGTGAGTGACGATACCGGAATTGCCCCCGAGGAGTTGCGCTCCGTAGCGCGCTCCTTTACCGACTATTTCACCTCGCCAGACGAGTTCCTCGATGTGGAGGTGACCATAGCAACCGTTCGGCGGCCCCTCTTCAACGAGCAGGAGCTTGTCCACATGCGGGACGTGAAGGGGTTGGTTCAGGGCGTGGCCTGGGTCCGAAACATCTCCTTGGCATTGATAACGGCCTATGCCCTAGCCGGCTTCGCTCTCGGTCGCCGCAGGTTCCTCCACAGCCTGATCCGTCATCTGAGGGCCGCGACGTTGGTAGCCATTGGGGGCCTGCTGATCGTGGGAACCCTGGTCGTTGTCGCTTTTCCCGTTCTGTTCCGCCTGTTTCACCTGATCAGCTTCCGGAACCCCTTCTGGCTGCTGGACCCCGCCACCAATTACCTGGTGAGGGTCTTCCCAAGCCAGTTCTTCTTTGAAGCCACCATCTTCATCGCCCTGGCCACTCTGGGCGAGGCCCTCCTGCTGGCGGCCCTGGCGTGGTGGTGGCTCAGGGTCGTGGCCCCCCAAGTCGCCTCCCCTGACGCCGCGCATCGCACGTAGGTTCTGCAGGCTGCAAGGCGGTGGCATCCCTCAAGGGGCAGGGGGCCTTAGTTGAGGGAGGCGCCGCAGCTACAGGCGCCGCCACAGCCGCAGGCCCCGCCCCTCTCCATGCCGGCCTCCGCGAGCGAGCCGATAGCGCCTCCGTGAAGGACCGGGGCGATGACCGACAGCCTTCGAAGGGCCCGTCCCTTGCACCGGAGGCAAAGGACATCGTCGTTGACCCTGTCCATGGGGCGCAGCATCTCGAACTCGTGAAGGCAAGCCTGGCACCGGTACTCGTAGATAGGCACCGTCTCACCTCGATGCAAGGGCTGACGACTTTCCTTCCGCATTTCGTATTCTACCCCGTGGCACCAAAAGGTCAAGGCGACCAACCGCGACCGGCCCCCAGAAACTGGGTCAGGGAGAGGGTCGAAGCGGTCGCCTCACGCAACAATGCATCAGAGAATCCCCTGAAATCCTTTACTTCCCAAGGGGGCCAATGCTAGGATATCCTCGGCTTTTGGCCTAGAAGGCTCGTGTTCGGTGCCAGGGGGGTCGGTAGAAGAGACATCCCCCCCCCCCGGCTGGTGAAGGCCTTAAGAGTCGCTTTCAAGGAGAAGGTGATGACAATTGCAGTTTACCCTGGCAGCTTCGATCCGGTGACCAACGGCCACATGGACATCGTCATGCGGGCTTCCAGCATCTTTGAGAAGCTGATCGTGGGGGTGTATGCCATCCCTGCCAAGAACCTGCTCTTCAACACCGAGGAACGGGTGGGTCTCTTCAAACAGGCGGTGAAGGGGCTGCGGAATGTAGAGGTCAGGCCCTACACGGGCCTGACGGTGGACCTCGCCCGAGAGTGCAATGCTCAGGTCCTGTTGAGGGGCTTGCGCTCGGGGTCGGATTTCGACAACGAGTTCGAAATGGTTCTCATGAATCAAAAGCTGGCACCCGACGTGGACAGCGTCTTCATGATCTCCATGTTAGAGCACCAGTTCCTGAGCTCAAGTCTTTTGAAGGAGGTGGCCCAGCTAGGAGGCAACATTGAGGAAATGGTACCCAAACACGTTGCCACCGCGCTTCGAGAGAAGTTCGGGATTGGCCACACCGGTCATAGCCCGTAGAAGGGGGTGTTATTATGAACGTTTTAGAGATTCTCGCACAACTGGAAACCACCGTTAAGAAGGGGCCCAAGGTCATGGGTCGGTCCATGGTAGATGCCGACCAGGTGGCGGCACTGGTAAGCGACCTCCGTGAGGCTCTTCCCCAGGACATTCAGAAGGCTCAGGAGGTGCTGCAGCAACGCGAGGGGCTTCTCAACCAGGCCTTGTCGGAGGCAAGCCGCGTCCGTGTCCAGGCCGAAGAGGAGATGCATCAACGGATTGAACGGAGTCCTGACTCTGCCGAGGCCCACAAGCACGCCGAGGACATCGTAAAGACGGCGGAGAAGCGGGTCCAGGAGCTCCTCGGCAACGCCGAGCGCCAGGCCAAAAGGGTTCAGGCCGATGCGGAGTCCTTTGCCCAGGAGCGGACGAAGGGCGCTGACGAGTACGCCCACTCAATCCTGCTCCACCTGGAGGAGGAGATCTCCCAACTGCTGGGGTCGGTACGCAAGGGGATCGACTCCATAAACCAGCAGCGTGAGGTCCGGGCCTAGCCTGCTAAACGCGCCTTGCAATTCAAAAAGGTCGCCCTCGGGGCGGCCTCGCGCCCGGGAATAGCGGACAGTTGCCCTGTTGTACGGGAGGGATCCTCTCTACCAACAGGGCAACTGTCGTGTATGGTGGTACG